>CAIRTW010000063.1 GCA_903881585.1 uncultured Bacteroidota bacterium
AGTGTAGAGGTATGCTGTGAGAAATTAAACCGCAGTGAATCGAAAGAATTCCAGCCGGTGTAATTAAAATCGAGCTGTATTGTCCATGGACCAGTCCTATAGCCAACGCCGATCGAGGCAACTTGTGGCACAGGCAGCTGCGAATCGAAGTGGGTATTAGGGAACGAATCACGTAAAGAAGCAGGAACAGTAAAATTAGCAGAACCGCTGCTGATGCTCATATTTACCTGCGAACGGTAAGTGAGCCCAAACTGCCATTCGTCACTGAGTTTAAACTGTGCACCAACATTAAAACCAACACCATTTGCATTGCCATTCAGCCTGGCCTGGCCCTCGTCAGTAGAACCTGGCCCCCCTAGGCCGTGTACAGGCAGCGCTTCAGAAAAAGCGAACGAACCTGTGCCGTAAACGAAACCGGCGCCTACTGCAAGGAATTCGCTTACTTTATAGCTTATGGTAGGCTGGAAGAAAAATGTTTTAAGCAATACAGACTGAACGAGGTACTTGCCCATCCAGTTGTTATCCCACTGCAGGCCGCTGCCCGCCGGCGTATAGATACCGAGGCCAATAGCGATGGGGCTATTTTCCTGCACCGGACCGCCAATGTAAACATTGAATGGAGTAAACGTTTGCGGGTTTGTATGTACGCTGGTTGGCGTAGGTCCCGAATTGACCTGGTTGCCAAAAGCAGTGGAAGGCATGATAGCAGAAACGCTTACATATGCCTGTATGCCTTTGAGCCTTGACAGGCCGCCCGGATTATAAAAAATGGTTGATGCATCCCACGGCCATGCAGTGCCGGTGCCGCCCATTGCTACCTGCCTCAGGCCTTCAAGATTGATCTGGTAGCCCGCACCGAAAGATGTCGCTGCCGACAGTAAAAATGATGCTGCTAATAAGTGTTTCTTCATAAATTATGTTGTTAAAAACTAAATTTAATTCAAGAGGTGTCCGAATAATTGGGTTAAGGTAAAGCACAAAATTTCAAAATCCAAATCCAACGGGCAAAATCACCCTGCAAAAAAAAATCTGTCCCGATAGCTATCGGGGCCAAATTCCAAACCCTTCGTATCAAAAAGACTTCCAATTTACATTATGAGATGGCGATACCAATGGTTACAATGCTGATTTTCAATGTATCCTGTGCCATCAATGCCAGTGCGCAGGCCTCAAGCGTAGCCCCGGTAGTGAGCACATCATCACAAATTAAAATGTGCTTGCCGGCCAAACTGATTTTTTTGTCAAGGGTAAATGCCCCAGCCATATTATCTACACGCTCTGCCCTGGTTTTGCGGGTCTGGCTTTCTGTGTCCCTTGTCCTTTGCAGTATTTTATCGCTGGCTGGCTTATGCAATACCTCGCCCATACCTTCAGCAATGAGCATACTTTGGTTATACCCTCTTTTGGCCTCTTTGGCCGGATGCAGCGGCACAGGTATGATCATATCAACAGACGATATCCAATCAGTCGGACGCAAGGAATGCCCGAAGCGCTTGCCGAGATAGTAACCATTTTCTTTTTTGTTTTTGTACTTCAGGCCGTGGATCAGGTGCTGCAGCAGCCCATCGTCAGTGAAATAGGCAAACGAGCTGGCGTGACAAAAAGGTATGCGCCCCGCAAACCGCAACTCTGTTTCGTTATCAACGATATGATGATAGTTGGTTTCCGGTATCTCAAGACCGCAGCTGATGCACAGTACTTCTTCAGCTGCCAGCAAAGGTTTGCTGCACCCCTCGCAGAGGCGGGGATAGAAAAGGTGGACGAGGCCGTGCGTGAGGCCTTTGAGGACGGAGGGCATTTTAAAGGTTGCGTAGCAAAAATAACAAACCCCACCAAATGGCAGGGTTCAATTAGTCTTTATATATACAATCTATGCAGAGCGCAGAATAGCTTCCAGGTTTTTTATTTTGCGAACAGTTTCAATAGCCCGCTCAGTTTTTTTAATAATAACCGGATCATCATGATACTTTTTCAAGTCATTATTGATCACTGTATTCTTAAAAATGTCTCTACGGAATTTGATTTGTTTTACTTTTTTTTCCATGCAGTAAAGATAATTAGTTATTTTCTTTTCGCCAAAATAGCCCCATACTCCTGACCGGACACAAATTTTTCTTCAGTACCATCATTGCGTATTCCATAAATATCAAATTCTTTTTCCAGGATAAAGAGGTAATTTGAAATTGCTCTTTGATAAAGTGAGATTCTCCGACCTTCTTCATCACTGCCCTGAAAAAAGATCATTCTTTCAGGAAAATTGTTTGTATAATCTATCATTGCCTCCACAATGGTGGCCATGATCTTTCTAATATCGTTATTATTGGAAAAATGAGTATCACTCATTGTCCCATTAGGTAGCTGATCTACTAATGACAAGTTATATAGCGAATCAATAAAGACCTTATCAAAACTTAATATCTTTAAAATGTCACCATTAGGGCCTGTACTAATGAATTTATACTCCGAAAAGTCATCTGCCTTTTCAATAATCTCATAGGAAGGTAAATGCATCTAAAACGGTTTGCGGTACATAATAGCTAAATGCCTTTACTATTGAAATGTTTAGAACGAGTAATCTGTATAAAGTAACGGTTTTCTGTTGAAATATATTGAAATAACAAACCCTGCCGAATAGCAGGGTTTGTTTCAAAATTAATTATCTCGGATCATTTATGCTTCCGCATAAGATTCAGTAGGCTCACAGGTACACACCAGGTTGCGGTCGCCGTAGGTGTTGTTTACGCGCGATACCGATGGCCAGAACTTGTTGTGCTTTACCCAGTGCAGCGGAAATGCTGCCTGCTGGCGGGTGTATTTATGGTTCCACTCATCGGCGGTAATCACAGCCTGTGTATGCGGTGCGTTTTTCAGTGCATTGTCGTGCTTGTCGGCTCGGCCGTCTTCTATATCGCGTATCTCCTGGCGAATGGCCAGCATCGCATCGCAGAAACGGTCGAGCTCAGCTTTGTCTTCGCTTTCTGTGGGCTCTATCATCAGGGTGCCGGGAACAGGGAAGCTCATAGTAGGCGCATGGAAACCGAAATCAATGAGGCGTTTTGCCACATCTTCGGCCTCTATCTCTGCGCTCTTTTTGTATGGGCGCAGATCTACGATAAACTCGTGTGCGCAGGTGCCGCCGTGGCCTGTATAAAGAATATCAAAGTCATCCTGCAGGCGGGAACGCATATAGTTGGCATTGAGTATTGCATACTCCGTAGCTAAGCGAACCCCCTTTGATCCCAGCATACGGATGTAGGCGTAAGAGATAAGCAGGATACTTGCAGAACCATACGGAGCAGCTGAAACTGCCTCACCCCGGCCCTCGCCAAGCGAAGTACCGGTAGAGCCGCTATTAAGGACATGACCAGGCAGAAATGGCTCCAGGTGCTTCTTTACACATATTGGGCCCATGCCGGGGCCTCCGCCGCCGTGAGGTATAGAGAAGGTCTTGTGCAGGTTCAGGTGGCATACGTCAGCGCCAATGAGGCCCGGAGCCGTGAGGCCTACCTGCGCATTCATGTTGGCGCCGTCCATATATACCTGGCCGCCGCGGCTGTGTATGATGTTGGTTATGTCTTTTATCGATTCTTCATAGATACCGTAAGTTGATGGATAAGTGATCATGATACCGGCAAGGTTGGCAGCATGCAGCTCTGCTTTTGCTTTCAGGTCGTGCATATCCACATAGCCGTTGTCGTGGGCTTTTACCACCACTACTTTATAGCCCACCATTACCGCGCTGGCAGGGTTAGTGCCATGTGCCGATATAGGGATCAATATCACGTTACGGTGCCCTTCCTTGCGGCTCTCGTGGTAGCCGCGAATGGCGAGCAGGCCCGCATATTCGCCCTGTGCCCCACTGTTGGGCTGCAGGCTGCAGGCATCAAAAGCGGTGATTTCGCACAGGTATTCCGAAAGCTCTTTTGCTATCTGCAGGTAGCCAGCGCACTGGTCCTGCGGTGCAAAGGGGTGCATCTTGCTCCAGTGTGTCCAGCTCAGCGGCATCATTTCTGTCGCAGCATTCAGCTTCATGGTGCAGGAACCCAGGGAGATCATGCTGGTATTGAGGCTAAGGTCTTTATTTTCCAGCATCTTTATATACCGCATCATCTGCGTTTCGCTGTGATGGCTGTTGAATACCTGGTGCTTCAGGAACTCGCTGGTTCGCGTAAGCGCAGTGGGTATGTTTGTAAGCGCTTCCTGGTCGTCTATGCTATATGTAACAGGCAACTCGGGGTTAGCGAACACAGAGATTATGTCGAGCACATCGTGCGGGGTCGTCGTTTCATCAAGCGATATGCTTACTATATTGTTAGCATGGTAGCAGAAGTTAACACCCTTTGCTTCCGACGCCTTCCGGATCGCTTCCACATCATCAACCGCTATTGTTATTGTGTCAAACCAGGTCTTGCTCTGCATTTTGACGCCTAATTCGGTCAGGGCCTCAGCCAAAGCCACGGCAAGGGTC
>CAIRTW010000064.1 GCA_903881585.1 uncultured Bacteroidota bacterium
TAACGATACCTATTCACCCAATTGCCCAAAGAATTTTTGATAAGTATTCGGCAGGCTTTCCTCCATGTCCTACGAACCAGCCATTCAATGATTATCTAAAAGAAATCGGCAAAAAAATACCATCGTTAAAGACGGAATTTCTTAAAAAAATAACCAGAGGCGGGCAGGTGCAGGTAGAAAAATATGAGAAATGGCAATTGCTTCAAAGCCATACTGCAAGGAGGACATATTGCACATTGGAGCATATGAAAGGTACGCCGATATTTACCATAATGGCTATCTCTGGGCACAAGGATGTTAAGGTGTTCAAGAACTATGTAAAATCCAATGGAGAAGAGAACGCAGATATCATGCGTAATGCTTGGCGAGAGCGTGGTGAAATCTAATCTTGACATATATACAAAGCAAAAGACCCCTGAAATGGGGTCTTTGCTTTTAAATGGATTGAAAAAACTGCCACAAATTCTGCCACAAGTAAAAAAAAAACCCTTGAAAGTCAATGCTGTCAAGGGCTCTTGTGACCCGGATTGGATTCGAACCAATGACCCCCAGCTTAGAAGGCTGGTGCTCTATCCAGCTGAGCTACCGGGCCGGTACTCAGTTTACTTTATTAAAAAGCGCCTGACAGAAGAATTCCGTTCAAGCGGGTGCTAAGGTAAAAAAAATAAAGGACTTAGTCTTCTCCAAATTTGGAATTTTGAACTTGGAATTTCCTTATTTACTGCTTCGGCTTCTCCGGTTCATCCATGGGTGGCTGCTCGCCATCCTGCAGTATCCTTGCCTGCATCAGGCCGCGCAGGTAATTCCACATTTCATTGTCCCATTTGAAACCATCATACTCGCCACTGGGCACAAACGTATATTTGCGGTGCGGGTCGTTCATCTGTGATACCAGTTTATCAAAAACGATCACTTGCTTTTCCTGGTCCCAGTTCATAGATACCTGAGTGCCCTTCTTGTATTCAAGTATGAACCTGTTCACACGCCGCTGTGGAAAATTCTCAGACACAACACCGAATACAGGAGCTCCAAATGTAACACCATGATCATCTATTGTCAGCGGGTCCAGCACCTTCTTATTGCTTATAGCACTCGACTCGTTCAGCCCGAAAAGTGTATAAACCTTGTGCCCCTCCACATCGTGGGCCATGATGCGGTAGTAAATGGCGCCAAACCATTTACCGCCGGTAAGTATGCTATCCTCAGCACCCTTCCCTACTTCTTCTGTATAGTCGTGCAGGCCATAGAGTTTCAGCTTTTCTCCCGGCATCTGTATAGCGCCATAGTAGTGTTTTGTAAGCCGCGTTGGCACTATTGCCCAGTTAAATATCCGGAACCCATTATCATCAGAATAGATAATATTTATTTTATCCTTCAGCTTGTCAAACGGGTACAAATAGGAATTAGGAATCTTCAATGCCCTTACCAATTGCCTTACAAAACGCTCGCTATACATGATATGATCGTCAGGAATGAACGAGTCATACATCGAATCGGAAGTGATCACCATCGAGTCCTCCATGATATGAAACTTGTCCATATCCTGCGGAATAATGCCTTGCGAAAAAACGCGGCTACACATACACAACGTCACAAAAACAAATGCGACGAAGAGCCTGCATACGCCCGCACAACTATATTTATTATTCGCCATTGCCATTATTTTGAATACGTCAAACCTAAACATTTTTTTGCTAAAATCACCATCAGCCACCTCCCCAATAGCATGTTTTAGCTTTATTTTAAATGATACATTTAGCACGTCAGTCACTTACGACTTATGACTTACGGCTTATGACTATTTCCCATAACTATGTTTTTCCCGTAAAAGCCATTATTTTCGGGTAAAATTAGCACCGCTGATGCACCTGGTACAACAGATACTTTTCATAATACTGGCCGCTGCCGCCATCTATATTTTTGCAAAAAAAATAGTGGAAATGCGCCGCAATATACTGCTGGGCCGCGATGAAGACCTGAACGATAACAAAAGCCAGCGATGGAAAAACATGGCGCTCCTGGCGCTGGGACAGAAAAAAATGTTCAAGAGGCCGGTGCCTGCCATCTTGCATTTGTTTGTTTATGCAGGCTTTATCATCATCAATGCAGAGATATTGGAGATATTCCTTGATGGGGCATTAGGTATGCACCGTCTGTTTGCGCCCATGCTTGGCGGCCTTTATGCTTTCCTCATCGGCTTCTTCGAGATACTGGCTGCCCTGGTGCTTATAGGCTGCGCCATTTTCCTGGCCCGCAGGAACATACTAAAAGTAAAGCGCCTCAACATGGCGGAGCTCAAAGGCTGGCCCCGCGAAGATGCCAACCTCATCCTTATAACGGAGATCATACTTATGGCCTTGTTCCTTACCATGAACACTGCCGATCAATCGCTTCAAAAGCTGGGTGCAGAGCATTATACGCCTACAGCCCCCTTCTGGATCACGAGCAACTTTACGGGCATATTTTCAGGCATGTCAGCTGGTACACTGGTGGCTATAGAGCGCACTTGCTGGTGGCTGCATATCATTGGAGTGTTCGCTTTTCTCAATTACCTACCCTACTCCAAACACTTCCACATTTTGCTTGCCTTTCCAAATGCCTACTACTCTAAGCTGATACCGCAGGGTGAAGCGAAGAATATGCCGGAAATACAAAACGAAGTGCTGTACATGATGGAGCCGGACAAGGCCCCACCAACACCTGCAGAGCCCGCTGAACATAAAAACTTCGGCGCAAAAGACGTTACTGACCTGAGCTGGAAAAACCTGCTGGATGCCTATTCCTGCACAGAGTGCGGCCGCTGCACTTCGGTATGCCCGGCCAACCTTACGGGTAAAAAACTCTCTCCCCGCAAGATAATGATGGATACCCGCGACCGGCTGGAGGAAATGGGCAAGAACATCAATGCAAACAAAGAATTTATACCAGATGGCAAGCAACTGATAAACGACTACATAACCGTGGAAGAGTTGCGCGCCTGCACCACCTGCCAGGCCTGTGTGGAAGAATGCCCTGTTATGATTGACCCACTCTCCATCATCATGCAGCTGCGCCGCAGCCTGGTGATGGACGACAGCAACGCCCCACCCGAATGGAACCTGATGTTTGGAAATATTGAAAACAATATGGCACCATGGAAGTTCAGCCCGGATGACAGGGATGCGTGGACACAGGGATAATGTGCAAATGAAAAATGTGCAAATGTGCAAATTGCGCGTGGTGAATAAAAAAATAAAAAAGGTTCTTGGTGAGCCTGTCACAGAGAGCGAAGCCGAACTGCGAACCATGACTAGCTGAAGTTAGAGATGAAACCCAATAGAATAGCAGTACCAAAGCAAATAAAATGACACAAGAATACAAAGGCATCTATTTCACAGAACTCACACTCAAAAACGTACGGTGTTTCGGAGATAACGCAGTTTTGAAATTAAGTAATGATAAAGGTGAGTGGAGCAGATGGAACGTGATACTGGGTGATAATGGAACTGGGAAGACTACATTGTTGCAGTGTTTAGCTGGATTGGAGCAAATCAGCGTATTAAATAAAAATAGTGACGTAAGAGATTGGTACGCTAAACTAATGTTCGAAGAAAAAAAAATAAATTTTCGAAGAATATCAAATCAGAATACAGAATATTTTGAGTCAACAGATATAGAAGGCTTAGTGAAAATTAATGAAAAACCTGTTTTATTATCTATAATACAAAGAGGTGATTTTTTTATTTCTTCTTATACAATTGAAAGAAAAATAGAAGAATTATACATTCTTGGTTATGGCGCAAACCGTAGAATTAGTTTTCAAATTTTATCTGAAAAAGAAATCGAGCCTGAAAATTCCGAAACGTTATTTGACGATGATGCCAAATTGTTCAACACAGAAGAATGGTTATTGCAAATTGAATTTGCAGCTAGCCGTGACTCCGAAATAAAGGACATAGCAATAAAGAGACGAGACCTTATTAAAGATGCTCTGAAAAAAATATTACCTGATATAACTGAAATTAGATTTAAAGATTCTGTAAATATAGACAAACCAGTACCCCGTCTTGAATTCAAAAGCCCTTACGGCTGGGTTGGCGTAAAAGAACTAAGTTTTGGTTACAAAACTATGGTTGCATGGATAGTGGATGTTGCAGCAAGAATGTTCAAAAGATATCCGAATTCGCCCAACCCTCTTGAAGAACCAGTGATCATCCTTGTTGATGAAATTGACTTACACCTGCACCCGAAATGGCAACGACAGATTTTCGATTTTTTGGAAACTAGGTTTCCAAGAGCGCAATTTATCGTTACGGCTCACAGCCCACTGATAGTACAATCAGCTCCCAGGGACGCTAACATTATCGTTCTTAAAAAAGAAAAGGTTGGTGATGAATATGTGGTAAGAATAGACAACGATAAAAATTTTGTTAGAAATTGGCGGGTTGATCAGATCTTATCAAGCGACTTATTTGATGGTGTTGGAATAAGAAATAGTGAAATGGAAAAACTTATGGGCGAGAGATCGACTCTGTTGAAAAGAAATGATTTGAGTAAAGAGGAGCAGGTAAGATTAGACGAGTTGAATGAAATATCACATTCCTTACCTACTGCCGATAATCCGGAGGATATTGAGGCTATGGATATAATAAGGGAAGCTGCTGCTTTACTGAAAAAACAAAAAGCAAAATGATCCGGATCAATAATAAAATTGGTTCATTAGCTCCTGATATTTTATTAGTTGAAGGCGTTGCTGAATCTGAAAACCTTAAAACTGAATTTAATAATGGGGCTGTTCAGTTCACATTCATCAGCACTATATATGGGCATAAAAATGTAAAAGATAGGTTGATAGAATTGCAATATGGGAAATGTTGTTTTTGCGAGTCAAAAATAAGACACATATCTTATGGTGATGTAGAACATTATAGGCCCAAAGGTGGATGGGTACAAAACGAAGAAGCGATAAATCAGCCGGGATATTATTGGCTTGCTTATGATTGGGACAACCTGCTATTATCTTGCGAGCTTTGTAATCAACGGTATAAAAGAAATTATTTCCCAATAATAAACGAGGCACAAAGAGCGATAAACCACACGTTTAATATTGAAAATGAAACACCTATTTTTATTCACCCAGTATTTGATGATCCGGAAGAGTATATAGAGTTTAATGATAATGAGCCATATGCTGTAGATGGAAATGCCCGCGGTAACATCACTATTAATAAGCTTGCTTTAGACCGGGAAGAATTAAATGAGCACCGAAAGAGAACATTAAACTTGGTCATTGATATTTATGAACTCGCTAAGGGTTATCCTGATACAAACCCAATTGTGAAGAATAAAGCCAAAAATAAAATAACAAAATACCACGAAGCAGCGCAACAAGACTCAACCGAATACGCTTCCATGTTACGCTGTTTCTTTAGAAAAAATCCTATTGATTTCTAACTCCTGAATTTTCAATTATGACCATAAAAAACATGTCCGAATACGCTGCAAGGGGCGAAATGCCCGAAGTCCTCTTCTGGGTGGGCTGTGCTGGTAGTTTCGACCAACGCGCACAAAAGATAACCCGGGCCTTTACCCAGATACTGGATAAGGTAGGCATCAAATTCGCTATCCTGGGCAAGGAAGAAATGTGTACCGGTGACCCTGCACGCAGGGCGGGCAATGAATTCCTGTTCCAGATGATGGCGTACAACAACATACACACGCTCAATGGCTATGGCATAAAGAAGGTTGTGACCATATGTCCCCATTGCTTCAACATTTTTAAGAATGAATACCCGGCCCTGGGTGGCAACTACGAAGTGATGCACCACACCACTTTCCTGCAGCAACTCATCAATGACGGACGGGTGAAGCTAAAGGATGGCGGCGCATTCAAGGGAAAAAAAATCACTTACCATGATAGCTGCTACCTTGGCCGAGGCAACAACATTTACGAGGCGCCGCGCGAGGTGTTGCAGGCTTTTGATACCGAGCTTATAGAAATGAAGCGCTGCCGCAGCAACGGTATGTGCTGTGGCGCCGGCGGTGCACAGATGTTCAAAGAGGAAGAGCCTGGAACTACCCGCATCAACTTCGACCGGGCAGAGCAGGCTCTGGAGACCGGCGCAACCATTATCGCGGCCAACTGCCCCTTCTGCACTACCATGCTCACCGATGGCGTAAAGAACAAGGAAAAAGAAGACACAGTAAAGGTGATGGATATTGCGGAGATGGTGGCAATGTCCATTTAGTGGTAAGTAGATAGTCCATAGTAGATAGTAGAAAGTAGAAAGTGGAAAGTGGAAAGTCTAAAGTTTGGGGTAATAATGTTGATAGCCCGATAGCCTTAAAGTATTGCTAGACCAAGCGTTCTGGCATAATTTTGATAAATAATATGGTAGCTCCACTTTCGGAGTTTGAGGATATGAAAAACAAAACACTGGTACTCGGCGCATCGGAAAATCCGGATAGATATAGCAATAAGGCCATCCTTAAATTGCTCAGTAAGGGCAAGGAAGTGGTGGCAATCGGCAAGATAAAAGGTGCTGTAAATGGTGTGGAGATCGAAACCCAACAAGTGCCGTCTGATGATATAGATACGGTAACCCTGTATCTCAATCCGCTGCACCAAAAGCCTTATTACGACTATATTGTATCTCTAAAGCCCCGCCGCATAATCTTCAACCCCGGCGCTGAAAACGAGGAACTGGAGCGCATTGCCGCAAAAGAAGGAATTGATGTGCTTGAGGCTTGCACGCTCGTGATGTTGAGCACCGGGCAGTATTAATTTTCGAAAATACCCAAGATTTTAGCGGCCGGAGACGTCTATAATGTTATGAGGATCAAGCAAGCGGTCTTACCAAACATAGTCATAACTGCACTACTGTGCGGGTCACTGTTATTTTCTGCTTTGCCACTTTTTTCGCAGGAAATAAGTAGCAGAACAGAGAATGTTGGCTCTATTTCGATTCAAAAAGCGGTGACAAAACTTTGGCCAGACACGTTGGGGTGTGGACTTACAGGCAGGGTAT
Organism: uncultured Bacteroidota bacterium; assembly: GCA_903881585.1. GTDB lineage: Bacteria > Bacteroidota > Bacteroidia > Chitinophagales > Chitinophagaceae > Nemorincola. The sequence continues at coordinate 7,008 of CAIRTW010000064.1, forward strand.
ATGACGAAAAAAAGGAACCTATGATTAACGTTGTTATTCTGCTTTCCGTTGATGGAACATTAAAAGGATCCGTTACGGATTATGATGGAGTTTATTCATTCGGGTCGCTGCAACCTGGTCTTTACAAAGCTGTGATATTGTATCTGGGTTATGATTCTTTGATACAAGATTCGATAATAGTTGCTCCTTTTTTGACGCTTGTTCGGAATTTTCAGATGAAAAGATCAGCCCAAAAACCTTACCATTACAGGCCGCCCTACCGAACTAGTCTTATAAATACGTCCTTTACTGGAATTGCTGGTCGTATAACCGATAACAAACGAACGCCCTTGCCGGGAGTGAAAATCAATAGTTATGAAAATGGGACCAGGGACGGATGGGCAATAACAGACCGCGATGGTAGTTATTATTTAACGCAGAGACCGGGAAGTCGTGAAATTCTGTTTTCTTACCCCGGCTATGACAGCGTTCTCATTACTGGGTTAACCATTGTGGAAGATAGTACCAAGAATATAGACTTGAAGCTCTCCAAGTCGCGAACAAGATGTCTGTCGTACGAGACATTTACCATCTTTTGCCCGCCTATTATTGATATAGATTATCCAACACGAAGGATTTTTAAAAGGGAGGAAATAGATCAATTGCCACTGAGATGATCGCTTACAGCTGTTTTTGGCAAATAAAAACACAAGGCATATAAAGTATAGCCTTTATGCACCCTGTGGCGACAAAACAAACGACTAAAAAACTACATCTTCTCCAGTTTCACCACCTTCACCCCACCTTCTCCTCTTAACGTTATGTAGTACATACCCGGCCCTAACTTGCTAACGTTTACTTTGATTTGCGATGCAGTCAGGGATTGTGTAAGCAGCTGCTGCCCTAGCACATTGGTAAATGTTGCGGTAGAATAGCTGGTGTTATCTGCAATGATAGTTACTTCATCACTTGCCGGATTAGGATAAACTAATACCTTTGAAGTTTTGTTTACAGGTGTTACACTTGCAGGGAAACCAATAATGTCCTCCACGGTATCTGTCATTACAACAGGGTTATAATCGAAGAAAATACCTGCATGGTTGAAGATCGTAGTACCGGGAGGGAGGTTGTCCTTTACGTTGATAGTAAAGATTACAGCCCCATTACACAGGCCATGGTAGCTGCTGTCTAAAAGGTTGATGTTTGGAAAATCGAACCTGATAATATTTTTGCCGCCGACAGTGAGTACCGCAATATTCATTACCGCGGACGCCATAACAAGATTTAATGATTTTATATCTACATAATCGGATAATGTATCGTAGAGACTGATGTTGTATGCAGTATCATTACCGGTATTCTTAAAACCAATTGTGTATTGTAATTGGGTGCCGGATGCAATATACCCACCTGGAGATACAGACATTTCGTTTGGGTCAACCCCTGCTTTTACAGAATCTATAATTACTTCCGTATTGTTGGCAGAATCTGTGTCACCAGTAATTGGGGTAATTTGAATATTTCTATGTACAGTATCACCCGCAACCACATCTCCGGCGCTATCTACTACCTGATAATGCAAGTCGATAGCATTGGACCTGGAAGTGATGCCGTTTAAGTTCCATGTGGCAACGTTCCCAATAACTGATGTAGGGGTGGGATCAAAGGCAATCAGCTTAGCTACGTATTTTGGACTAAAGTCCAACACAACGGTTGCATCAATAGCATAACAACTTATATTACTGCTCACATATATGTCTCCACTTTGATCCCCTACACCGGTTATGGGTTTAACAGCATTAACAGCCAGATCAAAATTTGTCGATCCATTACATTCCAAACCAAAGTAATTAATCTTACTGCTAGCGCTCGATAGCTTTACAGTATCATATATAACACCTCCAACCGGAAATGTAACTGCAAAACCAGCTGGCACATTTATAATTTTATATGAATATACATCACCTATGCTGCCTCTTATTTCGTAATACCTGCCACTGGTAACTATTATTGTATCGACAGGCGCACCATTATAAGTAACTTCGATTTTCAATGGTATATTGATAGCGTGATCATGAAGGCTATCATAAACACCTGTTCCGGAAGAATCGTTTACACACTTGATATTTGTGCTGCTGCAATATAGATACTCATGAGTTTCTACAACAGAATCTACAGCCAATGAACCATAAACTAAAACATATTTTGTAGTATAGTTTCCGGGAAATGAATATTGACTATAGCAATAAGCAAAACCATGACCTGTGCCATTATAGACGGCAGACGTACTCGACTGCCCGTTGCCATAATATGTTTTTACGCTTAACGAATCAGAATATGCGTCCGTTGTAATATACAAGGTAGGATAGCTGCAATATGTTAATGAGTCATAGCCCGGCATCCAGCTATGTGAAGTGATATGATATTGCGCCTCGCTCTTAAAAGTAAAGACGCTCAATAATAACACGAGGTAAAATATCTTTTTCATAAAGCTGATTTATAATGTAAAGGTATGTGGTACAAGCAGTCGCGGCAATAGGTATAAATACTGATTTTTTGTAAACGGATGGTTAACCCGATAAAGCACAAGGCACATAAGGTATAGCCCTTATGCGCCCTGTGGTAATAAACACACACATCAAAAAAACTACATTTTCCAAAACTTCACCACTTTTGCCGGGCTCCCCTCCCGGTCTTGGTAGCAGAGGTTTACAGGTAATGGTTCATATATACAGACGATATGACAACAGGAAATGTGAGTAAATAGTCGAATTATTTTTTATTATTAATTGCGGGTTAACTATACGGCAAACCGGGACAATTTCATTATCAAAAAAGACTTAATTCCAAATCCCGTAAATTCTATTAAATTTGCGCACTCCAAACAAAAGAACATGGCAGTTTTAGTAAATAAAGATTCAAAGGTTATTGTACAGGGCTTTACCGGTACAGAAGGTACTTTTCATGCTACCCAGATGATAGAATATGGCACCAATGTAGTAGGTGGCGTAACCCCGGCAAAGGGCGGCACCCAGCACCTGAACAAACCTGTATTCAATACCGTAAAAGACGCAGTGGACGGCACCGGCGCTGATGTATCTATCATTTTTGTACCACCGGCTTTTGCTGCTGATGCTATAATGGAAGCTGCTGATGCGGGCATAAAAGTGATCATATGCATCACCGAAGGTATACCCGTGCAGGATATGGTAAAGGCTCGTGAATTTATAAAAGGCCGCAACTGCAGGCTCATAGGCCCTAACTGCCCCGGTGTTATCACCGCAGGTGAGGCTAAAGTGGGCATTATGCCCGGTTTTGTGTTCAAAAAAGGCCGCATAGGCATTGTGTCTAAGTCTGGTACACTTACCTACGAAGCTGCCGACCAGGCCGTAAAAGCCGGCCTTGGCGTATCTACAGCTATAGGCATAGGTGGCGACCCTATAATAGGTACTACTACCAAAGAAGCAGTAGAGCTGCTCATGAACGACCCCGATACAGATGGCATCATCATGATAGGTGAGATAGGCGGCAATATGGAAGCTGAAGCCGCATACTGGCTTAAGAACAATATGAACAAACCTGTAGTAGGTTTCATAGCTGGCCAGACTGCCCCCGCAGGCCGCCGCATGGGCCATGCCGGCGCTATAATAGGCGGTGCAGAAGATACCGCAGAAGCAAAAATGAAGATCATGCGCGAATGTGGCATCCACGTGGTTGACAGCCCCGCAAACATTGGCAAAACAATGGCCGATGTGCTGGCGGTAACGGCTTAGCAGCAAATTTCAAAAATGAAACTCCAAATTCCAAAAGGCAAATCCCAAAAGCATATTATCCCCGGCATCAGCTGGGGATTTTTGTTGCTATTGCGTTGTCTAGACGCAAGATTTACGTCTCTACCTGCGTTACTTGATCCCGTGTCTCTACCTGCACCCGGTCATCGTATGATGCTACTTCTGTACACCCTGTGATTACCCAGTGAGTGTGTTGCAATACGCGGGCCTTGGAATTTGTTTTTTCATTTTGGGAATTTCAAAAAAGCTGGTGGCATCATTATTGGGTAAAACCCTGAAAGACCATGGATTAACACCACCTTCACAGTATTTGGACTCTATATTGGATATGACTATGTACACCACTAAATCTATATAAAAATGAAAAAGACAATGAACCGATTAATGAGCGCCGCATTGCTGAGCTTATTGCTTATTGCGGGCAGCTGGCAACAGGTACAGGCACAGGATGTCACTGTTTCTTACCAGAGTTTTTACGATAATCTGTCGCCTTACGGACAGTGGGTTACCGACCCTCAATACGGTAATGTATTTGTGCCTAACGAAGGCGGCGACTTCCGCCCCTATGGTAGCCGCGGCCACTGGGTAATGACCGACTACGGCAATACCTGGGTATCTGATGACCCATGGGGCTGGGCTTGCTACCACTATGGCCGCTGGACATACGACTCTTATTATGGCTGGGTATGGATACCAGGTTATGAATGGGCGCCTGCATGGGTTAGCTGGAGGTTCGGAGGTGGCTATTCAGGTTGGGCTCCCCTTGGCCCTGGTGCTGGGCTTACCTACGACTGCCCGTCAAGCTGGTGGGTATTCGTGAGCCCTGAGTATATGTATCAGCCCAATTGCATACACTATTGGAGAGGCCCAGGCTATAATAACACTTATATTCACCAGACCACTATCATTAATAACTACTATGTGGATAATGGCACCCATGTGCGTTACAACTATGGGCCACGCGGTGAACAAATTCAAAGTGTAACACACCAGCAGGTAGCTGTGTATCACCTTGCATCATCTGGCAGGCCGGGTGCGTCAGGCGTCAGTGGCAACAGGCTGAACATCTACCGTCCGGCAGTGAACAGGGGTACTATGAATACTGCCCGCCCGGCCAATGTGATCGCAGCTCCAAGAGCCATAGGCGCACCACAAAACCACACTAATATAACTGCAACAAAACAGCCGGCCTTCAGGCAGCAGATGCAGCACAACGCACCTAATGGCACACAGCCGGGCAACAGGCAGCAACCCGCGGTACAACCTCAGCAGAGGCAACAACCGGCCCAGCAGCCACAACAACATCCACAACCCCAGCAGAGGCAGCAACCAACACAACAACCTCAGCAGAGGCAACAACCAACACAGCAACCACAACAGCACCCGCAGCCTCAGCAGAGACCACAGCCGGCGCCACAACAACAACAGCAACACCCGCAGCCTCAGCAAAGGCCACAACAGCGCCCCGAACCGCAGCAAAGGCCGCAACCAGCGCCACAGCCACAGCAGAGACCGCAACCGCAGCAAAGGCCACAGCCTATGCCAGAACAAAGGCCAATGCAACAGCCGCATAATGAACCACCCCGTGAAGTGCCACATGAAGAGCCTCGCGAAGGAGGAAGAAGGTAAATAAAAAAAGCAAAACCCTACGAGCAAGTAGGGTTTTGTTTTTATTTGAGTCCGCGTCAGAGGATTTAGTTTTCAAAAATCCCCGCCCTGGGTTCCACTTTGGAATTTGCGCTTTTGGAATTTATCTTTAATAGAAGGCTTCTTCGAAATGCACAATTTCTTTTACCGTATCTCCGTCTGCATCAAGTAAAATGCTGACAATATCAAACCGAATAAAAAGATGCTGGGGATTTTCGGCGATAAAGGCTTCGGCGGCGCTCTTAAGAAACCTTTGTTTGCTGCGGTTTACGGCCTCTTCAGGGAAGCCGAAATCAAAGTTTGTACGGGTCTTTATTTCCACGATCACCGCCATATCTTCCTTCAAAGCAATGATATCGATCTCCTTTTTGCCGCTCCTCCAGTTACGATGAAGTATAATATAACCTTTATTTAGCAAAAAGTTAGTGGCTATTTGTTCGCCCTTTATCCCAATTTTATTATGTTTGGACACTTAAAAGATCAATATCTGATGAAAAAACTAGTTCTCGATTTCCCGATACAATTACAAGAAGCCCTAATAATAGGAAAAAATTATCGTTTCATAGCACCGGCAACTGAATTTAGTAATGTAGTGGTGACCGGCCTTGGCGGCAGTGGCATAGGTGGCTCTATAGTTCAGAACTATGTTTTCGACAAGATGAAAATACCGTTCATCGTCAACAAAGATTACTTCCTGCCCACGTTTGTAAATAAAAAGTCGCTCGTTATTGTTTGCTCCTATTCAGGCAACACGGAGGAAACACTTGCGGCTTTGTACCAGGCCCAGAAAGCTAAAGCCACGATAGTATGCATTACCTCGGGCGGTAAGGTTGCCGAGTTTGCCAACAAGAAAAATATTGACTGCATATTGGTTCCTGCCGGTATGCCGCCGCGCTCGTGTATCGGCTATTCGCTGGTGCAGATACTGTATGTGATCTCCCATTTCAACCTGATCGAAAATAAGTTTGAGGCAGAGATAAAGAAGTCGATCAGGTCAATGACGGAAGGCGAAAAAGAAACGCAGAAAAAAGCCACAGTTATCGCAAAGAAAATATTCGGGAAGCTGCCTATAATATATTCTGCCAGCCACTTCGAGGGCGTTGCAGTACGCTTCCGCCAGCAGCTCAATGAGAATAGTAAACTGCTGTGCTGGCATGGCGCTATACCGGAGATGAACCACAATGAGCTTGTAGGCTGGAAAGATGATGCCAAGGACAAAGCAGTGCTGATATTGCGCACCAAAGAAGACTACGAACGTGTGCAGACCAGGATGGAGATCAACAAAAAAGTGTTTAAAAAATACACTTCCACCATCGTGGAAATATATGCCGAGGGCAAGAGCTACTGGGAGCAGGTTTTCTACTTCATTCACCTTACCGATTGGGTTTCGGTAATACTCGCCGATCTGCGCGGAGTAGATGCCACCGAAGTAAAAGTGATCGATTTCCTGAAAAAATCTCTTTCAAAAATATAAGCGAGCTAACATATCTCACCCATAAAGGCCCGTTTTGCGGGCCTTTATATTTTTGCCAATCAGCCATTACTTTTCCACATTTACACATTTGCAATTAATTAAGCAATTATCCTATTGAGCCATTGCTCAATTAAACTAAGGAACGATGATAAAATAGTCATACAATCTAACTTGTTCTTTTACTTCGTTGATAATTATTTTTACTGCTTATCTGCTTTAGGTGAGTGGTTTTTTAGGGGTTATTATGTCGTTGAGCGGCACTGGAGTTGTTACCATTGCTTGCTGAATCATCCGATAGAATAGTTTGCCTCGGTAGGTTGACATCTTTCTATTAAA
>CAIRTW010000065.1 GCA_903881585.1 uncultured Bacteroidota bacterium
AAAGTAACTGGCTAAGAACAGGCTGTCCGAGATAATCTGTAGATTTGTTCATGTCTCTTTTGGTGTGTGGTAACAACAAATTAGACAAAGGGTGGCTAATAACCACCCTTACTTCATAAAACTATCTCGGACAATACTAATTTATTTCTGCGATATTCCACCTATTTTTGATTGTGCCCATGAAGAAGAATATACCTTATATCATTCGTGCGTCCTGCATTCTTGTATTTCTGCTTACAAACTTGCGTTGTAGCGCTCAGAATTTCGACATAGATATGCTGCGCAGCATCAATCGCAGCCGCAGCTCATATGGCGATAACGTGATGATGGGCTTTACTAATTCAGTGTATCCTGTATCGGGTCTTGTGCCGATTACCGAATTGATCGTTGGTTACGCACGGCATGATAAGCAGACTGTCGATCATGGCTGGGAGGCGGCTGCAGGGGTGGGGCTAAATGCCATTGTAACTTTTGGACTAAAAGATATAGTGAGCCGGAAGCGCCCATACGTTACTTATCCCGATATTCAGCCATACCAGCATGTTACGGATGCCTCGTTTCCATCCGGCCATACTTCATTTTCCTTTTGTTCTGCTACCTCGTTGAGCATCTGCTGGCCAAAGTGGTATGTGATCGTGCCGTCCTATCTGTGGGCGGCAACGGTGGGTTACTCCAGGATGTACCTCGGCATGCACTATCCTACAGATGTGCTTACTGGCGCATTAATTGGCACAGGGTCAGCATGGCTTGCCTGTAAAGGGAATAAGTGGTTACAGCAGAGGAAACATAAACAGCCTGCTGCAACACTTCAGTAAAGCCACTACATTATTTTTCTTTTCACCCAGGCCCTGAAAGTTTCCCAGGGCATGTCGCCGGGTTCTGTGAGTGGGCCGGTATATGGGGTGCCGCGCCGTATATAGTATTTACTGAATGCAGACTGATTGATGCCCCACTTCATCAGGAACTGCTTGCGGCCATTATTCTTTTTTATCCTCAGGGTCGATTTCGATTGGAAATGATACACCCTGCTTTTCCCTATGCCTTTGAAAACACGGCAGCCTGCATACCACATCTTCATCGCAAAGTCATCGTCACTGCTCACTCCTGGGCTTAGCTCTATGCTGTAACCGCCGGTCATGAGCCAGTATTTGCGATGCACTATAGTGGGCGGCCATGTAGCGCCGGTCCAGTCGGCCTTTTCCAGGGTGTTGCATTCTTTCAGCAACTGGCTTTCATTAAATGCCTCGATGCCCGTGCCGTAATCCTTTACAATAACGCACTGGTTATTGTGATTTGTCGGCTCTATCATGGTGCTGGAGAACATGAAGTTGTCGGTGCCCGTTTTCTTTATTTCATCAGCAATTGCACTGTCCCAGCCTGGGCATACATACATGTCGTCATTCATATACACTATGTAATCCTGTGTGGCAAGGCCACCAGCCTCGTTTACAGCCTTGCAGATGCCCGCATTCTCTGTGGTGTGCGAATAGTCAAGGCCCTCATCCCTCGCCCATTGCAAGGTGCCATCGCTGCCGTCATTAATGTGCAGTATCACCTGGTGTTTAAAAGCCGAGTTTTTCCTGATGCTCTCCACGCACAGTTTGGCAAAGGCAAGATTGTTCCAGGTAGGTATAATGATCGAGAACATTAAGTCTGAGGTTTTAAGCCGGCCTATCGATAAGTCCGCGCCAAAAGTAAGTAACTTGGGGCATGATTTTTTACCCCTACGGCCCTGGTGTCGTTTCAAAACATGATCAAAGAGCCGTATCTTTAGATACGTAATCGAAGCTATGTTACTCCAGATACATCCCGAAAATCCGCAGCCGCGCTATATAAGCACAGTTGTTGAGTGTTTGCTCGACGGCGGGGTGGTCATCTATCCCACCGATACCATTTATGGAATAGGCTGCAATATTTTTAATGCCGATGCAATAGCCCGTATAGCGCGTATAAAGAATGTGGATGTAAAGAAAGCCCAGTTCTCCTTTATCTGCAGCGATCTGAGCCATCTTAGCGACTACGCCAAGAGCGTGGACACACCGATATTCAGAATGCTGAAAGCCGCGCTGCCGGGGCCTTACACCTTCATATTGCAGGCCAGCAAGCAGGTGCCAAAACAGCTTAAAACAAAGAAGGACACAGTGGGCATCCGTATCCCCGATAACAAGATATGCAGCATGATCGTAAGCCAGCTGGGGCATCCGCTGATGAGCGCATCCCTGCCCATGGATGGTGATGTGGAATACTTCACCGATCCGGAGCTGATGCATGAGCGCTTCGGTAATGTGGTGGACATTGTCATTGATGGGGGCATAGGGCATATTCTGTCTTCTACGGTTATTGATTGTACCAGCGGCTCTCCGGAATTGATAAGAGAGGGAGCAGGCGAATGGGAGAAACTGATAAGCTGAAATTAGTCGTAAGTCACCTGCATTCGCAAAAGCTACGGCAGGTAAATAAGTCGTAAGTCGAAGGCATTCTGGCCGTCATTTCTTTTTTATTTACTTTGCAGCCTAAATTCTCTAAATGAAGCACGCATATATATTCCCAGGGCAGGGCGCACAGTTTTCCGGTATGGGCAAGGCGCTGTATGAGCAAAGCCAGCTCGCCAAAGAATACTTTGAACAGGCAAATGAAATACTTGGCTTCCGTATCACCGACATCATGTTTGGCGGCACAGAAGACCAGCTGAAACAAACCAACGTTACCCAACCCGCAATATTTCTGCATTCCGTTATCCGTTTTGAGACCACGCCCAACCTGATTCCTGATATGGTAGCAGGTCATTCGCTGGGCGAGTTTTCTGCGCTTATCGCTAATAAGGTGCTGTCGTTTGAAGACGGGCTGCGCCTGGTGGCCAAGCGTGCCGCGGCTATGCAGCGTGCCTGCGAGATCAATCCATCCACCATGGCGGCCGTGCTGGGGCTGGACGATGCTAAAGTGGAGGAGATATGCGCTGAATTTACGGATGAGGTAGTGGTAGCGGCCAACTATAACTGTCCCGGCCAACTGGTGATAAGCGGCAGTAACGAGGGCGTGCGCCTGGCCTGCGAGCGGCTGAAGTCTGCGGGCGCCAAACGTGCTTTGATACTACCTGTTGGCGGTGCATTCCACTCTCCGCTCATGGAGCCCGCCCGCCAGGAACTGAAAGATGCTATTGCTGCTACCAATTTTGCCAACCCAACCTGCCCCGTTTTCCAGAATGTGGATGCCAGCCCATATATAGATCCTGCCATGATCAAAGAAAACCTGATCAACCAGCTTACTTCTCCCGTGCGCTGGACACAGACCGTGCAAAAAATGGTGGAGCACGGCTGCACTCATTTTACAGAAGTAGGCCCAGGGAATGTGCTGCAGGGATTGGTGAAAAAGATAGCGAAAGATGTGACGATCGATGGGCTGAATTAAGTGACCCTCTTTCGCTAGCCCTTCGGCGGGTAAATAAGTTCATAGGTTGATAAGTTAATAAGTCTTGTTGGTTGGGGTAGCCGGCAGGGCAAACGCATTAAAATAGCCATGCCAATCCACAATGATGTTGAAAAATAGACAGATGGTGGTTTGAGAGGTAAGTTTTGCACAAAATTTTTCTGACAATCAATAAAGTCGGTTCTTGTTG
>CAIRTW010000066.1 GCA_903881585.1 uncultured Bacteroidota bacterium
AAAGTAACTGGCTAAGAACAGGCTGTCCGAGATAATCTGTAGATTTGTTCATGTCTCTTTTGGTGTGTGGTAACAACAAATTAGACAAAGGGTGGCTAATAACCACCCTTACTTCATAAAACTATCTCGGACAATACTAATAAATAATTCCTTATTCGCAGACCTGCCTGCCGGCAGGCAGGTTTCACGCCTTATAAACAGAAAAATAACTTCGCAATATGGCAAAACTTATTTTGTCAACGTTCCTTAAAAAATCAATAGTCATAGAACGGGAATAACTAATTTTGCAGTATATTTTTTTGAGGAAACTATGCAGGCATATTTAGATCTCGTTCAGCACATAATGGACACCGGGGTGCAAAAGAGCGACCGCACCGGCACGGGCACCACCAGTTGTTTTGGTTACCAGATGCGGTTCGACCTTCAGAAAGGCTTTCCGCTGGTGACCACCAAGAAGCTGCACCTTAAATCCATTATATACGAATTGCTGTGGTTCCTGAAGGGCGATACCAATACAGCGTATCTGCATGAGCATGGTGTAAGCATCTGGGACGAATGGGCAGATAAGAATGGCAGCCTGGGCCCAATATACGGTCACCAATGGCGTAGCTGGACTGGCGCAGATGGTAAAACTTACGACCAGATAAAGGATGTACTGCACCAGATAAAGACCAACCCGGACAGCCGCCGCATGATAGTGAGCGCCTGGAACGTGGCCGACCTGCCGAAAATGGGCCTGAACCCGTGCCATGCTTTGTTCCAGTTTTATGTGGCGGATGGCAAGCTGAGCTGCCAGCTCTACCAGCGTAGTGCAGATGTGTTCCTGGGTGTGCCTTTCAACATAGCATCTTATGCATTGCTTACCATGATGATGGCGCAGGTGTGCGACCTGCAGGCAGGTGAGTTCATTCATACCTTTGGCGATGTACACCTCTACAGCAACCATATGGAGCAGGCAAAACTACAACTGAGCCGCACTCCATTTCCGCTGCCGAATATGCGGTTGAACCCGGAGGTGAAAGACCTGTTCGATTTTAAGTACGAAGATTTCACACTCGAGAATTACCAGCACCACCCGGCTATTAAGGCGCCGGTTGCGGTGTAGTTGTAAGTAATAAGTCCTAAGTCCGGGAATCGAACGTTAGACCTTTCATTTGTTTACTTAAACCTAAATAACTTTACCTTTATACTTGGAGATTTACGACTTATCACCTACGACTTACGACTAAGCAAATGATCCTTTCCTTTATAGTAGCGGTTTCTGAGAACAACGCCATTGGCCGACATAATGCGTTGCCCTGGCACCTGCCCGAAGACCTGAAATTTTTTAAGCGCACTACAATGGGCAAGCCTGTTGTGATGGGCCGCAAGACGTTTGAATCATTAGGCAGGGCTTTGCCCGGAAGGCTTAATATAGTAATATCAGGCAATAAAGACCTGAAGCTACCGGAGGGTGTGCTGCTGTATGACGATATGAACGCAGCTATAGAACGTCTACAGCAGGAAAATGCAGAGGAAGGCTTTATTATAGGCGGCGGCCAGATATTTGAGGCCGCTATGCCGCTCGCCGACAGAATGTACATAACACGGGTGCATACTACTGTTCATGACGCAGATGCTTTTTTCCCAAACATAGACCACACACATTGGAAGCTGGTTTGGGAAGAAAAACACCATGTTGATGATTTCCATCAATACCCGTTTACTTTTGAGAAGTATGAGCGGGTTGAAATGTAAAAACCCCAAACTCCTAAAGGGGGCTTTCCCTCGTTATTTCCTTGAATGATCCTGCACAATTTCATAGCGTACGTTGAATATAAATGGAAGGCTAAGGGCCGCCATGGTACGCATTCTCCATTTGTGTATGACTTTGCAGAACATGTGCTGCTGGATAAAGAACTGCTCAATAAAGAATATCTCATAGAGTGCGGGTGGCTACCCCTGAAGTATGAAAACCTGATCTGCCGTATTGCTACTTATTATAACTACAAGAAGGTTTTGCTTTTACAATCTTCAGCCAATTCCAAAGATGTTGATGTATTGCTGCTCCCGGAGAAAGAACCAGGCAAATGGATGAGTCTGCTGGATGAGCAACTACATTTATTAAACAGAAACGGCATTGTAATATTAAGCGGTATTCATAAAACAGCAGCTCACAGCAAAGCATGGAAAACCATTATCAAACAGCCACAGGTACGCATGAGCATAGACCTGTTTGGAGTTGGCTTGCTACTGTTCAGGGAAGAGTTTAAAGAAAAGCAACACTTCGTTTTGAAGTACTAGCCCAGCGGATCTTCTTCATGGATAGTATTAGTGCCCGCCTTCGCAAAAAAATTCTCCACAAAGCCACTGAACATAGGCGGCACTTTGCCCATCAGGTAGCCTTTCATGGTCTCTAAAGCTTTATGTGCCTGCTCTTCGGTAAGCCCGGCATTTTCTTTTAATTGCTGTACTAAATCATCCATTTTTTGGATATTGACTTTTGGAATTTGGAATTTTATTTACGCAGCCTTCATATGGTCCAGCTTGGCATGTTCTATCATCTGCTTTGAATAGTCGAGCGTAAGGTGGAATGTTCCGTTGTGCTGTTCAGATGGCATGTCAAACATAGCGTCTGTAAGTATCATTTCACAGATCGCACGCAGCCCACGCCCGCCTAGTTTATACTGTATGGCCTTCTGCACCATATAGTCCAGCGCGCCGTCTTCCATGGTCAGCTTTATTCCTTCAAACTCAAACAACCTCATGTACTGTTTTACCAGTGCGTTCTTTGGCTGGGTAAGTATCAGCTTCAGCGAAGCGGCATCCAATGGATTGAGGTAGGTTACTACCGGTAACCTTCCCAAAAGTTCCGGTATCAATCCGAAAGTGCGCAAATCCTGAGCGTTCACATACTGCAGCAGGTTGGCGCGGTCCAGGTCTTTCGTGGCCTTTATGGCGTTATATCCTATCGCTGTAGTCTGTATCCTGCGCGCGATCATTTTATCGATGCCTTCAAAAGCGCCACCGCAAATGAACAGTATATTCTGCGTGTTCACTTTTATCATTTTCTGCTCCGGGTGCTTGCGGCCGCCCTGTGGAGGCACCATCACTTCAGAGCCTTCCAGCAGCTTCAGCATAGCCTGCTGCACGCCCTCGCCGCTCACGTCGCGGGTTATAGATGGGTTATCGCTCTTGCGGCCTATCTTATCCAGTTCGTCTATATACACAATACCACGCTCGGCAGCAGCAACATCGTAGTTGCTTGCCTGCAGCAGGCGGGATAGAATGCTTTCCACGTCTTCGCCTACATAGCCTGCCTCGGTAAATACAGTAGCATCTACGATAGCAAACGGAACCTGTAGCAGACGTGCAATGGTCTTGGCCAGCAGGGTTTTTCCCGTACCTGTCTCGCCCACCATCATGATGTTCGATTTTTCGATCTCCACATCGTCCTGTGGCGGCATGGTGAGGCGCTTGTAGTGGTTATATATAGCCACAGACAACACCTTTTTGGCATCGTTCTGACCGATCACGTACTGGTCAAGAAATTCTTTTATTTCCCGTGGTTTGTATATTTTGGTTTTAAGGATCTCTGCTTTAGCAGGTTCTTCTTTTTTTATCTTATCCGCTGCGCCTGTTGCCTCAGCCAGCAATGAATGGGCATTTTCTATGCATTGGTCGCAAATATTACCCTTTATGCCTGTGAACAGGATATTCACATCACTCTCTGCCCGGTCGCAAAAAGAACATCTTTTTTCGGATTGCTTTGCCATTTTAAATTTCTACTATTGTTATTTGAGGCGCAAAGGTACGGGAAAAACAGGAACTACTGTCCGCCGCGCCGACTGCTATCAATTTAGCTTATCAGCACATTCCCGGTCATTTCATTAGGAATGCCTATTCCCATATACGTGAGCATAGTCGGCGCCAGATCACCCAGTTTACCTGGTTTTAGTGTTCTTTTAAAATCATTGGATATAAGAAACAGCGGCACCAGGTTAAGGGTATGTGCGGTATTCGGCGTTCCGTCTTCGTTTACCATATAGTCGGCATTACCATGGTCGGCTGTGAGGAATACTGCATAATCGTTTTCAAGGGCAAGCGGCACTATCTGGCTTACGCAGTTATCTACTGTTTCCACAGCCTTTATCACCGCTTTCCAAACACCCGTATGGCCCACCATATCTGCATTGGCAAAGTTGAGGCATATGAAATCTGCACTTTGCGCTTTTATCTCTGGAAGAATAGCGGCGGTCACCTCGTTGGCACTCATCTCGGGCTTCTGGTCGTAAGTGGTCACCGTGCGTGGTGATGGCACCATGATGCGCTTTTCACCGGTGAACGGGTTTTCCCTGCCGCCGGAAAAGAAAAAGGTGACGTGAGGGTATTTTTCTGTTTCGGCTATGCGTATCTGCGTTTTGCTATTGGCCTCCAGCACCTCACCAAGTGTATTTATAAGGTCTTTATTCTCAAACAGGACATGTACGTTTTTAAAGCTCTTATCGTATTCGGTCATGGTTACATAATGCAGGTTCAGCGGGTGCATATTCTGCTCATGAAAGGCTTCCTGTGTAAGCGCCACGGTTATCTCCCGGCAGCGGTCTGTGCGGAAGTTAAAGCATACCACTACATCACCATCCTTTATGGAAGCTACCGGGTTGCCCGCATCATCGCAAACTATGATGGGTTTGATAAACTCATCGGTCACTTGCTCATTGTAAGAGTTCGTAATGGCCGACAATGGATCCGCAGTGTGTACGCCTATCCCATTAACCAGGCCGTCGTAAGCTACTTTCACCCTTTCCCAGCGCTTGTCGCGGTCCATGGCATAAAAGCGGCCGGTGAGTGTGGCCAGTTTACAGCCTGTCTCTTTTAAGTGCGCACTAAGATCAGTGATGAAACCAAGCCCGCTCTTCGGGTCGCAGTCGCGCCCGTCTGTGAAAGCATGCACGGCAACATCAGGAACATTACTTTTCCTGGCCAGGATGCAAAGCTTCTTCAAATGGTCAATGTGTGAGTGTACACCCCCATCACTTACCAGGCCAATAAAATGCAGTGTTTTTCCAGCCACCTTCGCGGCATCAAAAGCCGCATGGAGCGCAGGGCTATGCTCCAGCTCACCATCTCTTACGGCTACATTTATGCGCTGCAGCTCCTGGTATACCACCCGGCCG
Source organism: uncultured Bacteroidota bacterium (assembly GCA_903881585.1). Lineage (GTDB taxonomy): Bacteria > Bacteroidota > Bacteroidia > Chitinophagales > Chitinophagaceae > Nemorincola. The sequence continues at coordinate 5,157 of CAIRTW010000066.1, forward strand.
GCGCCGATATTCAAATGGCCCACTTCCGAGTTTCCCATCTGCCCGTCAGGCAGGCCCACGGCTTCGCCGCAGGTGATGAGCTCGGTATTTGGGTACTTACTATAAAGAGATTTTACAAAAGGTGCGTTGGCATGAACGATGGCATCAGCGGCAGGAACTTTACCGTGTCCCCATCCATCCATTATAATGAGCATTGCTTTTTTCGACATGGCGCAAAGTTATGCCATTTGCTAAACATGCCCGGTTGACATAATTTAAAAGCAAACAAAATCCTGTTGTTATTTTGGGTAGGAGGAACAATTATAATTCGAGGACGATCATTTCGCGCCAGTGCTTTTGGGCGGCTATGTTGGTGCCGTGTACGGTCTCCTGCTCATAGGCCTGCTGCCTGCTTTCGTATTCGTGGCTGATCTCGTCATAGATGTTCATCAGCGCTGTACGAATATCGGAAACGCTAAAATCAAACTGGTCCATGCGTATTCTCAGCTTACGTGTGTATATTTCACAGAGATCAAAGTGCCCCTGCTCATGTTCCAGTATTGCGGGAACCTTTGCATCCGGGCGCACCCACGATTTCGAGGTGTAAAAGGTGTTATACACCACCACCTTCGGCTTCTTGGCGGCCCCTTCTGTTTTGGTTTTAAAGCCTATGCCGCAATGCGTAGCGGCAGCGCTTCGTTCCGTCTCGGCGAGTACATCACCACGGAAATCTTCCCACGACAGTTTGCTGTGTTCGTTCCACTGAAATTCAACTGGCGCATGATCAACTATGGCTGTCTCCGCTGACTTTACAGCGCCGCCTTCTTTGCCATCCTTAGCGGAGGCCGCAATACCTTGCGCACAAATAAAAAAACCAAGAAAAATAGCATATACCCCCCCACTCCTTACCGCACAAACCATTTTATGCATCTTTTAAAAACCCCAGAATTGAATTGAATAATTAAAGTTATGCAAATTACGTACCAAAAACATTTGTCATTGAAAATTTTACAATTGGCCCACAAAGAAAAGCGCCTCATGGCAAGTACCTAAATGGTTATGAGTGCCAGTTTTATGCGGTATATATTATTCGACTAACTTTGCCATCATCTCTTACTTACTTCATGGAATTACCAAAGGGTAAAAAAGTTTATTTCGCTTCCGATTTTCATTTGGGCATACCAGACCGTGCTACCAGTATAGCGCGTGAGCGGCGCATATGCCAGTGGCTGGACGAAATAAAAGCAGATGCAGCATTGCTATACCTGGTCGGCGATCTGTTTGATACCTGGTTTGAGTACAAGAATGTAGTCCCCAAAGGCCACAGCCGCTTTATGGGCAAGCTGGCCGAGCTTAGCGATAATGGGCTGCAGATAGAAGCCTTTACCGGCAACCATGACATCTGGATGATGGGCTACTTTAAAGAGGAGCTGAACATACCGGTGCATTATGCGCCCATAACGCGGGAGTTCAATGGCAAGAAACTGTTCATAGGCCATGGTGACGGGCTCGGGCCAGGTGATCATGGGTATAAATTTCTGAAAAAAGTATTGAGCAGCAGTTTGCTGCAATGGCTGTACCGGCGCGTACATCCCGATACCGGGGTGGGTATTGCCGCATGGTTTAGCCAGCTGGGACCGAAACATGCAGACGCCCCGGAAAAGGAATTCCTCGGGCCTGAAAAAGAAATGCTTGTAAAATTCTGCCTGGAAAAACTGGAGCACGAGCACATAGATTATTTTGTTTTCGGGCACCGGCATATTGCCATAGAGTACCCCCTGCCCCAAAACAGCCTGTACGTGAACCTGGGCGACTGGATACGGTACGATAGCTATGCAGTGTTTGATGGGGAGAAACTGGAGTTGAAGTATTATAAGCCACACGGCACCACAACCTGATTTGCACTAATCCACTACATAACGGCGATTTACCCCTTTTCCGGAGCGTAAACAAGATATATAGGATAGGTTTGTCATTCCGAAAACATTTATGTACAAGACATTAGGTCTTTTTGTTGTTCTCATTTGCTCCTTTTACCGGCTCAATGCCCAGTTGTTTCCACGCGAAGGAAGCATGATATGTTACCGGCTGATCGGTTTTTCTTTTCCTGCACAACCGGATGCAGTCAAATATAAGATAGAGATAGCCAGCGGCACCTATGTGTCCGACAGTGCATTTGAAAACAGTATCAACCAATCTTTGACAATAACTGACAACAAACTCATTACCGAAGTACCATCTTTTGGGGCTAAGTACACATGGCGTACCATTTCTTATGCAGCCAGTGATATTACTGCCAAAAGCGGGTTTCACCATTTTACTGTTAAAACAACGGCGGATGTGGATACATCTGTTACACGACTTAGGATAATAGAAGGTGCGCAAACTTATAAGGATGCCTATGTGTTCATTGATGGCAACATGACACTGTATGATATGAAAGGCAATCCGGTATGGTTTCTTCCCGGCAGTGAGCGGGCGCCCAAAGGTGCTGTAGCGCCCCGTGATATCAGGGTAACCGACCAAGGCACGATCACTTTTTTTACCGGTAACCGGCCTTTTGAGATTAGTTATGACGGAGCTGTTTTATGGCAATACCCCAAGGGCGAAACTGTGGTGATGCATCACGAATTCACCCGTTTGAACAATGGCCATTACATGGGCATGGTATATGAAGACGTGTCCGGGCATTCGCGGCCGATCATTCCCGACAGCATCCCGAAATATGTATATGACAGCGCTGGCTTTTTCCGGAGCAAACGGTACAGCAATATTGAAGAGGTGGATGAAGATTGCCGCACGGTGTGGCAATGGAGCGGGTTGCAATATCAAAATGGGTCGGACCTGGGCCTGCGTAAAACCGCTGATTGTTCGCTGGACGATTTTGACCTTCATGAGAATTCGTTTTTTTTCGATGAAAAAGACAAGGTCATTTACCTGGGCATAAGGAACATAAGCCGCATTGTAAAGATCAAATACCCCGAAGGAAATGTGCTGAACACTTATGGCCCGCTTTACAAAGAGGGCGCAACTAAAAAAGAAAACAGCCTGTTTTGCGGCCAGCACTCCTGCAAGCGCTCACCTAATGGTTATTTATACCTGTTCAATAATAATTCATGCAATGCATCGTTGCCGACAATTGTTAAGCTGAAGGAGTCCGGTGCTGGCGGGAACGAACTGAAGAAAATATGGGAATATCAATGCCCGGTGGGGAAGGAGGGCCTTGCGGCTATCGGGAATTCGCGTTTCGTTTCCGGCGGCTCCGTGACGGAATTACCAGACCAGACAATGCTGGTGATGATGGGCCTTCCTTACCCAAAGGTTTTTATTGTAAACAATGATAAAAAAGTGCTCTGGAGCGCCATTCCCGAAAGATTTGACCCAATTACTAAAAAATGGACCTATACAGACCAATACCGCGCATACCTGATCACCGACCGCAAAGAACTGGAACAGCTCATCTGGAACTCTGAAAAATAAGTGTTTTATATCCAGCCTTGGTGAAGGAACGAACTGAGTTATTTTCAGCACAGGTATTTGCTGATCTTTACAAAATAAAACTGTCTAAAAAAAATCAAAAACCGACTACCAAATACTCTTTACTTTTGCAGCTGTTTATGCAACGGACATTAGTATTGATCAGGCACGCCAAAAGCAGCTGGGCGAACCCTTTACAAAGCGACTTTGAGCGCCCGCTCAATGACCGGGGAAAAGAGGAAGCGCCTGCAATGGGGGAAAAGCTGAAGGGCCAGAATATCATTCCTGACCTCATCATATCCAGCAGCGCCAAACGGACGCGGCAAACGGCCAAAAGAATTGCAAAAGAGGTGGGCTATGATGCGGATAATATCAAATGGGAAGAAAAATTGTATCATTGCATTCCTTCGGTTTTTGAAGAAGTGATCCATGATATTAAGGATTCGGTGAAAACGGTATTCATCATAGCACATAACCCGGGTATCACAGAATTCGTTAACCAGTTGTCACCGCAATTCAGGATAGATAATATGCCTACCTGCGGTATGGTGGCGGCAAAGACAGAGGAAGCGCACTGGAATAATTTTTCCTCTGCAAAAAGAGAAGTATTTTTATTTGAGTATCCGGGCAGCGGCAAGCCGTAACCGGGAGAGAAACAATAACATAGTAAGCAGATGATAGCACATAATAAATCCATCGTACAGATAACAGGCATTTTAGAAAAACTGTTTGAAGAGCACTTTGAAAAGAAGGCAGAGACTATTGAAGCCCTTGCTGTATCAGGTTCTGACCGCCGCTACTACCGCCTTACCTGTGGTAAAACAACCTGTATAGGCACCTACAATACCAATGTAGCTGAAAACAACACCTACTTTTATTTTACCGAGCTGTTTCGCAAGCACCAGATCAACGTGCCGGAAGTTTACAAGACCAGTAAAGACCGCAGGTCGTACCTGCAGCAAGACCTGGGCAAGATTTCCCTGTTCGATCTTGTGACAAAGGAAGGATATACGGAGCCGGTGCGCAAACTGTATCATAAAGCGCTTGCCCAACTTGCCAAGGTGCAGTGGATAGCCGGCAGAGACGCCGATTATAAACAGTGTTTCGCCTCCCGCCAATTTGATGAAAAAGCCATCATGGCCGATCTTCTTTATTTTAAATACTACTTTGCCGATCTTCAGAATATACCTTATGACCGGTCGCTGCTGATGAGTGAAATGGAGCTGCTGAGCAAGGACCTGGGCCGTGTGCAGCCGCAGACATTTATGTACCGCGATTTTCAGAGCCGCAACATAATGGTTCATGAGAACAAGATATTTTTTATCGACTTCCAGGGTGGTATGCAGGGGCCACCGCAGTACGATATAGCTTCGCTGCTGTGGCAGGCAAGAGCGCAGTTGCCCGGTGCGTGGAAAGAAGACCTGCTCAACGGTTACATAAGCAGCCTCAATGACCTCCATATATCGCGTATGGACGAGATACATTTCAGGCGCGGTTATGTGCAGTTTGTATTGGTGCGCCTGCTGCAGGTTTTGGGTTCTTACGGCTTCCGCGGGTTATTGCAACATAAAGCTCATTTTATTACCAGTATAGGCCCGGCATTGAAGAACCTCCAGCTTTTTCTTTCCGATCATCCGCAAACTCCGGCATATCCCGAATTGAGATCATTGCTGGATAAGCTGTCATCATCTGAAATGCAGGACAGGTACACAACCGTATCCAGCGCTGAAAAGCCAAAACTTGAAGTACAGATAAGCAGTTTCTCCTACAAAGCCGGTATGCCGAAGCCTACCAACTCACACGGCGGCGGTTATGTATTTGACTGCAGGGGCATACTCAACCCTGGCAGGTATGCAGCCTATAAGTTTCTTACCGGTAACGATGAAATGGTGCGCCAGTTCCTGGAGCGCGAAACGCGTATGCCCGATTTCATGAACTATGTTTATTCGCTGGTGTCCATAAATGTTGAGGATTATATTGCCCGTGGGTTTGAGCAGCTAAGCGTATCATTTGGTTGCACAGGTGGCCAGCACAGGTCGGTATATGCTGCAAACCAACTTGCGGCCTATCTGAAAACGCGTTTTAATCTTGAAGTTTCTGTGACCCACTGCAATGAGAAAAAATGGGTGCAGCAGGAAGAAGCAGCAGAACAGGCATAAATAGCCGGAGAAAGGGACAACTTACCACGCACCATTCCACGAACAGATGCCAACAAAGGCACCTGATTGTGTCTCGGGACCCAGTTTGTCATATGGAAATTTCACCTTTGGTATCTCGGGAATGCCCCGCAGTATAATCGCAGCTACGCTTTTTTCGTAATCAGGGGTGTATTCGGGCTTATGAGCGGGCTCCCGGTACGTAGAGTTCTCTGCCGTTGGCGCTTCCCCGCATATGGTATAGCCAATATTATTTTTGCACACTTTGAAATTCATAGCTACCGTATCCTTTGCCACCTTCTTCCGGTGAGCTATACCGGTAATACCTGCAGATGGCTTCTTAGCGCCGGCATTAAAACAAAAAGTAAAAGCTACCAGGATCGCTATAAGTATTTTTTGCATCGATTTTGAAGTTTAGGTACAACTGAGTAATTGGCCCTTCGCTGCAAATCTATCCTTTTGTGTCCATAAAAAAAGCAGGGGAGACAAACTCACCCTGCTTTTTCTTATCTGTGTTTAACCCTTATTTTGTTTCCGGAGCCATTGCATTAGGGTTCCTTTGTATGTTTTTGTCTGGTCCGTCATTTTCCGGGCTGGCACAGCCTTCCCATGGTGCGCGGGTCAGTTTGGCTACATTATTTCCGCCATAGCACACCTTTATTTTGCCCGGATTTGGCTGGTAGTATCCTTCATATGAAGCCGAAGCGTTTTGACCATATTCCGGATATGACTGAGACATCGGCGCCCTCAGGTTGAGGTTGCTCTGGTTTGTGCCGTCCTGCTGGCCATTATAGTAATCATCACGATATTCGTTCGCAGCAACCGCTGTATTAACCGGGTGTGTGGCGTTATTGCCATCCGGTGTTTCACAACAAATGAAATAGCCATTATCGTTCTTACACACCTTGAAGTTTTCAGCATACTTTGTTTTATAACACGATATATTGTTACCCGAAGATCTGCTGCAAACCTGGTTGCTGGTAGTTCCGCAATTCTTCTTAGTGTCTGTCTGGGCTTCTGCGCTGCAATAAACAAATCCGCTCATTGCCAGTGCTATTAGTATCTTTTTCATGATCTTTTGTTTTTTTGGTTCACAATCCTTCTCCCATAGTGTAAACAAAACCGTACCCGCAGCCTGTTAATAAAATAATAAAACCAACTAATACTGAAAATCAGACAGTTATAAGCGTTTTCATTTCTGCGTTTTTATAGCGGGTTGTGCCTGTGGGGTAACATTGGCGTTATTATAGGGCGCTGCGCCGGGAGTACTTTTTGTGGGGTCGTTATAGTTGGCATTCCCGGTATAAGGGCCCGCAAACGGATTTGGTGGCTGGTTTGTCTGCATACTGTTATTGCTGAACATCGAGTTGTTTTGGTAGTAATTAGGGAATTGGAACTGGTTATAAACCGGCCGGGGCGGCGTTGATGCCGTATCTCTCCTTATTTGGGCGTGCAGGGTATTACCTAGCAGCAGGCAGGCTATCATCATTATAGTTTTCATGGTCTTTATTTTTGATTTTGAAAAATATCTCCATAACGAGTAATAAAATCAGTCCACGCAAAGCCAACAAAACCCAAAAATGAATCTTGCCAGACTTTTGGCATGCTAGCTATTGATTTAACCTTTACGTGTATTGGTATAAATAATCAGGTGGGAACCCATATTTCAGTATTTTTGTACCAAATTATTTGAGATGCTGAAGACAGGAAACACGATCGTGAGTATTTATACCGAAATGACCCCTAACCCGGAGACCATGAAGTTTGTGGCCAATAAGCTGCTTTATCCCGGCAAAAGCATTGATTTCCCCGATGAGTCGGCTGCAGCACCTTCGCCGTTAGCTAAAGAATTGTTTGCATTCCCTTTCATCAGGAGCGTATTCATCGCCAGCAACTTTGTGACGCTTACAAAAACAGTAGAAACTAGCTGGGATGATGTGATCCCATCTGTCCGCCAGTTCCTGAAAGAATACCTGGAAGAAGGCAAGGCGGTGATAAACGAAGACCAGGTAGTAGTAAAACCAGACACCAGTATAATAAGCGCGGGTGATGAAGATGTAGTAGTGCGCATAAAAGAGCTGCTTGAAAACTATGTGAAGCCCGCCGTGGAAATGGACGGAGGCGCCATAAGCTTCAAGGGGTTTGACAATGGCACGGTGAAGCTTATGCTGCAAGGCTCCTGCTCTGGCTGCCCATCCTCTATGATCACCCTGAAAACAGGCATAGAAGGCATGATGAAGCGCATGATACCTGAAGTGAAGGAAGTAGTGGCGGAGGCAGAATAATACAGATGAAGCAGTATGTTATTCATACATCAATAATAAAGAGCATCTTACCGGTGCTCTTTGTTATTATTGCCAGCCGGTCTGTTGCTCAAAAAACGCATTGCGACTATACACTGCTGTCACCCATTTACGATTATTCAATAGATGCAGCGCAGCACGAACGGTACAAAGGAACTGTGACCGTCACCGTAAAGACAAAAACAGGAACCGTAAAGCAAACAGTTTTTTACTCGCCACCTGATTGGCAATGGTTGAGTTATTTATGTAACTCAATGTCATTCATCACAGGTCACAATACTGTTCATGAGCAAATGATAAAAACCGGGGGCAAAATCGTAGTGTTTGAAGAAGGGCGTGGCGTTGATATAGTTGTCGCTGATTTCAATTTTGACGGGAAAGAAGATTTTGCTGTAAAGGATGAATTTAGAGGTAATTACAAGCCGTTCTTCCGGTTTTATTTCCAGGATGATAATGGACATTTTATTGAACAAACTGATTTTCCGTACGAGGGCATTGATGCAATTACCAACACGCTTCCGCTCGATATTGACTCTGTAAGCCAAACAATTTCCTTTATGAAGGACTCTGGTTATTTGAATGTATTCAGGTATAATTCCCATAAAAAAACCTGGCAGGAAATAAAGCCGGTTAAATTCAAGGATTGGTGGGAACAATGTAAAACCAGCATCAAATAGACCTGCCTGCCCTTCGGATATAGACATCGGGGGATATTTTAATAATGCTTCAATTTACCCTATTTTTACCGTTCACAAAAGATAAGCCCCTTCAGGGGTTGGGGTATGAGCATTCAAAATAACTATGTAGCTATAATGGCCGGGGGTATCGGCAGCAGGTTCTGGCCGGAAAGCCGTACGCATCACCCTAAGCAATTTCTTGATCTGCTCGGCACTGGTCGTTCCCTCATTCAGTGGACTTACAACCGGTTCAAGCACATTTGCCCGAAAGAAAACATTTACTTTATAACCAACGAGCAATATATTGGCACGCTTAAACAGCAGATACCGGAGATAAGTGATGACAATATCATCAGCGAACCTTCCCGGAAGAATACCGCCCCCTGTGCAGCCTACTTTGCGCACAAGATCATGGCACTGAATCCGCTGGCTAATATTATCATGTCGCCGGCGGATCACCTCATTATGGACGAGCATGCTTTTGAGCGCACTGCCCACGAGGCGCTCGATTTTGTAGCACATCATAAGTCGCTGCTCACACTGGGCATCAAGCCAAGCCGGCCCGATACCGGCTACGGTTATATACAATACGATCCGGAGCAGGAAATAGACAAATCTTACCGGGTAAAAACATTTACTGAAAAACCATCGCTGGAGCTTGCCCGCACTTTCCTGAAGAGCGGGGACTTCCTCTGGAACTCAGGAATATTTGTATGGAACGTACAAACAATAATGGAGGCGCTCGCGCATTTTCTGCCCGAGCTGAATGACGTTTTCTTACAAGCTACCGGCACATACAATACACCAGCAGAACACGATGCCATAACCAAGCTCTACCCGCACTGCACCAATATTTCCATAGACTACGGTATCATGGAAAAGGCCAGGAACGTATTTGTAATACCTTCCTACTTCGGCTGGTGCGACCTCGGCACCTGGGAATCTGCCTATGACAACTGTAATAAAGATTACCTGGGCAACGCTGTGCTTGGCAATAATGTAATGGTGATAGACGCCACGCAGTGCATGGTAAAAGCCCCCAATGAAAAGCTGGTAGTGCTGCAGGGCCTTGAAAATTTTATCGTGGTTGATACCCCGGATATTTTGCTCATTTGCGAAAGAAACAGGGAACAGCAGATAAAGGAATATGTGGCCGAGGTGAAGAGGAATAAGGGCGATAAGTTTCTGTAAACCCCTTGGAAGAGTTATCTCATTCGCAATTACATGTACACTTTTAGGTTTTGACTTTTAACCGTTAACTTAATAATGAACTTTCCATCGAAGCATACGGCGACAGGGACTACCATATTCACAGTGATGAGCGCCCTCGCAACCCAGCATAACGCAATTAACCTTTCCCAGGGCTTTCCCGATTTTCATATTGATGAAGCACTGTCGAAGGCATTGGGCGATGCGGCACGAAACGGCTTTAATCAGTATGCACCTATGCCCGGCCTGCCGGCTTTACGCCAGCAGATAGCCGCAAGTTTTAAGCGCCGCTATAATGTGGATGTTGATGCAGATAATGAGGTAACCATAACACCCGGCGCCACCTATGCTATTTACACAGCTTTTACTGCCATATTGCAGCCAGGTAATGAGGCGATAGTGCTGGAGCCGGCATATGACAGCTATATACCTAACATAGAAATGAATGGCGCCAAAGCTGTAACCGTAGCACTGCCGGCACCTGATTTCAACGTGGACTGGAACAAAGTGAAGGATGCAGTAACTGAAAAGACGCGGGCGATAATTATCAACACACCACACAACCCCACAGGTGCTATATGGGGCAAAAGCGACTGGGACGAACTTGCCAATATTGTCAGAGACACAAACATCGTTATCCTTTCTGACGAGGTCTATGAGCAATTGGTATTTGATGGCGAGCGGCACTACAGCGTGCTGGAACATCCCGAGCTGAGGCAGCGCAGCTTTGCACTTTATTCTTTTGGCAAGGTATATAACTGCACCGGCTGGAAGATGGGTTACTGTATTGCACCGCCGGAGTTTACACAGGCATTCCGCCGCATACACCAGTTTGTAGGATTTACGGTAAATACACCGGCACAGCATGCACTGGCGCATATACTTGCCAACGATACTGCAATGCCCGTTCATACCCTGATGCAGCAAAAGCGTGATCATTTTCTTTCCCTGATAAAAGAGACGCCGTTTACCATTCATAAGCCGGCGAAAGGCAGCTATTTCCAGCTAGCCAGTTATGAGCGCATCAGCGATATGCCCGACATGGAATTTGCGCAATGGCTCACCAAAGAGCACGGTGTCGCCACTATCCCGGTTAGCGCATTCTACAAAAACAAGCAGGATGATAAACTGATCCGTTTCTGTTTTTCCAAGAAAGAAGAAACGCTCAATGCTGCGGTTGAACGGCTGAAAAAGCTGTCTGAACTATGATGGCTTCTTACAAAAAAAAATTAAGAAATTACCCTGAAATATTATGAGGAAAACAATAACCCTACTATTAACACTGCTTCTATTTAATGCAGGATCTTTTGCACAGGAGTTTTATATAAAAGCAACCGGGGGCTACGCCTTTGCCCTGCCGGGCCAAACCACAGATGACCTGGGTAATATTTTGAATGGCACACGTATTACCTATGCCACATCATCAGCAAATTCTAACCTGGGGTCCGTATATATACCCGTGAGTGGTACAGATTATAAACTCAAAACCGCTTCTTTTTCTGCCGGCATACATGGAACGCTTGGCGGTGGCTATATGATCGACAAACACATATGGATCGAATTAGACGCAGACATAAATGCTCTCCCCAAAAAATACACTGCGGTTATTGACTATATTCCCATGGCGACCAACACACCCGATGTGACCTTCACCCGGAAAACACAGGGTATGGTGATATTATTGCCTTCGATTGTGCTGCAGGCTACCAGGAATTACTGGCGTTTTTATTCCCGTTCAGGTATTGCACTGCCTTTTAATTCGCATATAGAAAGGCAGGACAACGAATACTTCGCCAATGGCAGCAATTATGAAAATGATGTATTCACCTGGAAAATAAAAAACAAATTCTCATTAGGATTTACGTCTGCCGTGGGTGTTCAGTACCAGCTCAATGACAATGTGAGCCTTGTAGCCGAGGCTAGCTTACTTTATCTTTCCTTATTCAGGAAAGAAGCAGATCTCACGGCGATCACCTCAAATGGAATGGCTATCAGCATATCGCAATACACGGGCACGCACACGATCTACTACAATAACAATGGGCTTTCGCAACCATCCGGTACACCGCAGCAGTCCTTCTCTCAGCCCTTCGGGAATATTGGCGCGAACATTGGCATTATTATCAGGCCATCGCATGGCAGCAAATCGAAGGAGAAAAGCAATTAGCCGCCGCCGACCAAAAGTTATACAAGGCCGATACGTTTTGCCCTGCTGTTAGTGATCCCAAGGTATTCTTGAAAATTATACCCGAAGGGGTATAAAACAAGTTGAATTGCATACAATTATACCCGATAAGGTATAATTTCTGCGTTACAATTAAAGCCGTTTCACTTCTAATCTTGATTTTTAAGATGCGGCTTTCTCCACACCACAACCTGCCAGGCCACTTCGGCAGTAAGCAAGATAGAGATGGCAAAAATAGCGGGCCTTATTATCTCTTTGGCAGAAAAGAACACACCCGTTAATGCGATCAGGTAAACGCCAACAGGCAGTGCAACCATCACGCAAAGGCCCGGCACACCCAAGGGTATTCTGAACGGGCGGTGTGTTAACGGTTCTTTTATTCTTAACCTAATCAAAGAAATATATTCCAGGAATAGCCCTGCACCATATATGGTGACATCAATAATGATGAGCTCACCAAATGTCCATAGGGTCATAGCGCTGATAACAACCGAGCAAACAACAATAGAGAACCACGGTGTTTGAAATCTTGAATGCAGGATGCCCAGCTTTGATGGTAGCAAACCATCATCAGACATTGCTTTAGGCAACCGGGATACCGACAAGAGGTTGGCGCTATAAAGCCCCAGTGTGCTGGCCATTCCGGCCGCAGCAATGAGCACACCCAACCAGCGGCCACCGATCAATGCACCGAGTGAGGGAAACCCGTCTTTTGTCAGCACATCATAATTGATGCGGGATTGCTGTGCTACTAATATAACCAGCACATAAACAACGATCACGGTAACAAAAGCTATTGCCATAGAAGTAAGATAAGAGCGAAGCGGGTTCTCCACTTCTTCGGCATAGGTGGTTACATTGTCCCACCCCAGGCAGTTCCACATAATGGTATATAGGCTTAGCCCTACCGAAGAATAGCTAAGATGCTTTAATGACGGCGCCGGAATAGCAAGTGAACCGGTATGATGCCAAAAGAAAACAAAGAATAAAACTACAAAAGGAATCAGCACCATGCCGGCAAGCACTAACGATATCCGGCCCACCGGTAATATGCCGCGGATATTAATGCCAGCTGATGTCCAGACGATGAGCAGGCAGATCCATATCTTATATGCCGCAATACCCGGCAGCAGAAATGTAGCATACTGCACGAATAGCACCGGATAAATGGCCAGGTCCACAAATGTGTAAAACCACGTCCACAGCCCTTCGTAAAAGCCCCATCTCGGTCCCAGCGCATGTTTCACCCATTTGTAGTAGCCGCCCGTTATCGGCATCATGCCGTTTAGCTCCAACACCGTAAATATCGATGGAACATCCCACAACAGCGGTGTAATAATTAATAGTAAAAGCGCACCATGCTCACCGGCATAAGACAGCAATGGCTCCAGGCCATAAGGCCCGCCAGACACCGTAAAAAAAATAACCGCAGCCAGGTGTATCGGCCGGATCTTTTTTAGAGCCGTTGATTTTCTCACGGGCACAAAATACAGCATCTGCTGATAATGTGTTGCGGTCTAAAAAACGTAGAGACGCAATCCGTTGCGCCTCTATGAAATAAAATATTTGATTTGCCAGACTATACCTTCACACTATCTGGGAATACGACCGGTATTCCCTTTTCCTCCTTCATCTTGCTAAACCCACCCAGCACATTGCGCAGGTTGTGATAACCTTGCCGTTTCAGCAGTGACGCAGCAATAACAGAACGATACCCTCCGGCACAATGGACGTACAGGTTGTTTTCGTCATCGATCATTGCAATGTTGGCAGGATCAGCCAGTGTGTCGAGTGGTATGTTTATCGCGCCCTTCACATGCGCCGTTTCAAACTCCGCGGGTTTACGCACATCTATTATTTCCAGCAGGTTGTCGTGGGGTATGTCCATAGCCAGTTCATCGGGTTCTATGTCTATGATCATGTCTATCTCTTCACCGCTGTTTTTCCAGGTCTCGTAGCCGCCATCCAGGTAGCCCTGCACATTGTCTATGCCCACTCGTGCAAGGCGTGTTATACTTTCTTTTTCCTTGCCGGGCTCAGTTACCAGCACCAGCGCTTGTTTATTAGGTATCAGCGTGCCTGCCCACTCGGCATAACGGTCATTCGGCCCCACTCCTATACTTATTGACCCGGGCACAAACCCTGATGTAAATACAGCAGCCGGCCTTGTATCCAGTATCCACACATCGCCATCGTTCACGATCTTTTTAAAATCGACTACGCTCAAAGGCAGAAGCGACTTCTTAAAAACTTCATCCAGGCTTTCATAACCCTCTTTGTTTATACGTGCATTCTCCGGGAAGTACGATGGCGGAGTATTAAGCCCTGTAGTCACCACCTTGATGAACTCTTCTTTCGTCATGTCCTTCAGCGCATAGTTGGTTGCCTTTTGCACACCTATGGTGCTGAAAGTTTCCGGTCCGAGTGCTTTACCGCAGGATGATCCCGGCCCATGCGCCGGATATACGATGATATTATCGTTGAGCGGCTTTATCTTATTCTGTAGCGTGTCATACATTTTCCCGGCAAGCTCCTCCTTGGTCAGGTTGCCGCTAAACAGGTCTGGCCTGCCCACATCGCCTACAAACAGCGTATCTCCTGTGAAGATGCAGTAAGGTGCTCCTCCCTCGTCATGCAGCAGGTAGCAGGTGCTTTCCAGCGTATGGCCCGGGGTGTGTAGCGCTTTTATTTTCAGCTTGCCCACCATAAACTCCTCACCATCCTTTGCCATGTGTATCTTGAAGGACGCCTCGGTATCAGGCCCATATACTATTGGCGCACCTGTTTTCTGCGCCAGCTCTATATGGCCGCTCACAAAGTCGGCATGAAAATGTGTTTCAAATATGTATTTGATCTTTACACCTTGCTCTGCCGCCATCTGGATATAGGTGTCCACGTCCCTCAATGGGTCTATTACTGCTGCCTCACCCTCACTTGCTATAAAATAAGCGGCCTCACTCAGGCAGCTTGTGTACAACTGTTTAATTTCCATGTCATTATTATTGATCCTGCAAAGTTAATATAAACCGCTTTCGCACGGCTTATTGGAGCATAAAAATACTCTATGCAATAAATTTTCCGTTATTATCTTGCGAAAGATTTATGCACAAATTGTTTCTGTTTCTGCTTTTAACGATTGCCGGTCATGTAGCTACCGGCCAGGAATATGTATATGCAAACACCGATAACCTGCTGCTCAGGGACCGGCCTGAAAAGGAATATGATGTATTTGGTGTACTTCACGCACCCTGCCGGCTTGAAGTAATACCCTATAGCACCGGCTATGAAACTAAAGCGATCAAGGACCGGTTTTATCACGTTCAGCTCAGCGTCTGGTTTGAAAAGACCAAAAGCTCTTATACCGGGTATGGCTGGGTAGAAAAAAAGTATGTGGTAAGCAGCCACGATAAGATAACGGCACAATACGCCGACAGCGCAGAAGCAATATTATTCAACAAAGTGCCTGTTTCCCGGGATAACCCGCCAAAACTCAACTGTCGCAGCTACCCCTACCCAAAGTATAAAGGAGGCGAAAAGAACTTTGATACGGCAAACAAAAAGAAGTACCAAAAAGGGAAACTTGGCGGATGTTATTATATTAATGCAAAAGGAAGGAAGGTGTATGTGGATGCGAAACTGTGTAAGTGACAATAGGTGTCTCACACCTTTGAGGTGTGGGACACCTACGAAAATTGCCTAATTTCGCGTTATGAATCTTTCCGCTCCATCGCATATTGCCAACTATATAGCCGGCTCGCTGCAGGCCCCATTAAACGGCAAATACATAGATAATATAAACCCGGCTACAGGCGAGGTATATAGCCAGATACCCGACAGCGATATAAAAGATGTGGAGGAAGCCATAGGCGCTGCACGGGCTGCTTTCCCGCTATGGAGCACCACACCAGTGGAAGACCGTTTTAAAATACTGAACCGTATCGCCGAACTTATAGATGAAAACCTGGATGCCCTTGCGCTCGCGGAAACCAACGATAACGGCAAGCCGCTCTGGCTCAGCAAGCGGGTGGACATACCCCGTGCATCCAGCAACTTCCGGTTCTTTGCAACGGGCATCATGCACTTCGCCACAGACAGTCACCACATGGAAGATAAAGCCATCAACTACACGCTGCGCCAGCCTATTGGCGTAGTGGGTTGCATCTCTCCGTGGAACCTGCCCCTGTATCTCTTCACCTGGAAAATAGCCCCGGCTCTTGCTGCAGGTAACTGCGTGGTAGCCAAGCCCAGCGAAGTGACCCCGATGACGGCCTACCTGCTCAGCATCATTTGCCAGAAGGCTGGCTTGCCTGCGGGCGTGCTGAATATATTGCATGGCACTGGACCGGGCTGCGGCTCTGCCATTGTAGCGCATCCAGATATTAAGGCCATCTCCTTTACTGGCAGCACACGCGCCGGCCGGGAGATAGCCGCTATCGCTGCGCCCATGTTCAAAAAAATATCGCTGGAGCTGGGTGGCAAGAACCCGAATATCATTTTTGCAGATTGCGACTGGGATAAGATGATGCGCACTACACTGCAATCTTCTTTCAGTAACCAGGGTCAGATATGCCTTTGCGGCAGCCGCATATTGGTAGAAGAAAGCATTTATGAAAAGTTCAAAACAGAATTTATCGCCCGTGCAAAAAAACTCATTAACGGAGACCCGCTCGATGAGCACACCAAACAGGGTGCCGTAGTAAGCAAGCTGCACTTTGATAAAGTGCTGGGTTGTATAGAGCTGGCAAAACAGGAGGGCGGGAAGATACTGCTGGGTGGCAATGCCGTAAAAGGGACCGGCCGCTGCGCAAATGGCCTGTTTATAGAGCCTACCATCATAGAGGGCCTTGGCCCACACTGCCGCACCAATATGGAGGAGATATTCGGCCCGGTTGTTACATTGCAATCGTTTAGCAACGAAGAGGAAGCCCTAATGCTCGCCAACACCAGCGACTACGGCCTCTCTGCCACCATCTGGACACAGGACGTGAGCCGCGCAAACCGTGTAGCGGCACAGGTACACAGCGGCATCATCTGGGTAAACTGCTGGTTGCTCCGTGATCTGCGCACCCCATTCGGCGGTTTCAAAAACAGTGGTGTTGGCCGCGAAGGTGGCTGGGACGCATTGCGGTTCTTTACTGAACCTAAGAATGTGTGTATAGAGCTGTAAAGCTTTATCCGCATCATCTTTTCAGGGCATCGATAAATTTTTGGTTCTTAACAATGATGTTCATTGCCTGGGGTACCCCTTGATAATTCAGGTGATATGGGTCGGCAAAATTCCGGGGATCGCCTATATTAAATTCATCGTTGGTATTTATTACGGGCACACCGCATTCATCGCACATTTTTGTTACCAGGTCAAATCCATCCTTGCGGTATAGCCCTCTGAATAATGGCATCTGTACGCACAGCAATTTAATATTGTTTTCCTTACATAAATTATTCAACGATTGCAGGTCGCCTTTTATAGAGTCATAATAAATTTTAAAGGCATTGTATGATCTCAAGGCCGATTGTAAGGCATCGCCATATGGCGCTACGGTAGTGTCCCAAACATTAGGGTTTATGGCAACTCCCCTTGTTTCCCAGATCGTTTTTTTATAGGGCGAAATACATTTGATAAACACCTGGTATTTCAAAAGAGCATATAAGGGAATGTATTTTTCAAAAAAGTTGAACCCGAAATAATCCACGATCATTTTATCCTCATTACGAGGGAAAAAAGCATACCTCGAAAAATGGTCTTTGTGGGTAAAGTCCTTCTGCACATTATACGGGCCGGCATTTATGTAAGGGTCAAAGCTCAGGATCACCGCCTTGGGAGGAGGGTTATTGGCCAGGTAATATTTCAGCCTTATCAGGTAAACAGTTATGTCGGCATGGCCCTGTATGCCTAAGTTTACCGAGCTGGCCCCCGCTGAATCGCGAAAGAACCATGGGTCAAACTGGTTAAAGCATCTTGAACTTCCCAGGAACACTATATCATTTTTCTGGCCTTTTACTGCGTATAAGTTATCGCTGCCATAAAGCACTTTATCCTTTATTCTTGCCGAAATAATTAACTGCAATATGGTTGCAACCGCAAGCAGAATCGCGAGATAATTAAAGGTTCGGAATAAGAATTTTTTCATTTAGCCTAAAATTGAAAATAGATAAAGCCCGAGTTGTCGTTGGAATGATAAAGAATAGCAAAAACAAGAACAGTATAAAATGAATACCTCAAAAATAGGTTCTTCGGGAAAGATAATATCCGCTCATTTTTTCTGAAGTACCAATCCATGGCCAGGAACGGCAGTACATATATAAGCATGAACGACCCCAGGGCAGGCCTGCTGAACAAATGATGGGTGATGCTGCGCATATAACCGAAAGCGGAACTAAGGCCCGGCGACCTGAAAAATATATAACCCACAAGTGTATAGCCGGTTGCGCACGACCAGGCAATAAATGTTGCTAACCATGCAGGCATCCTGGCAAATATTTCACCTCTGGTTCTCCTGGTCAGCGCTTCATAAGCCAGGGCAACGCCATACCACAGGCCCCATACCACATAATGTAAAGACGCGCCATGCCACAAGCCGCTGATGAGGAAGGTGATTATAGCCCCCGTGGCCACTGCCCATAGGCGCCAGCTGCGCAACGAGGCAACCAGCGGAGTAAACAGATAATCATAAAACCAGTTGGACATCGACATATGCCACCTTGTCCAGAACTCAGAAATACTCTTTGATCCATATGGATACCTGAAGTTAGACAGTAGCTCAAATCCCAGCAATTTTGCTGTGCCTATGGCAATATCACTGTACCCGCTGAAGTCGCAATATATCTGCACGGCAAAATATAAAACCCCCAGCACCAGCGTAGAGCCCTGGCATTGGCGGTAACTGCCGAAAATGGTATCCACTATCCTGGCCAGGCTGTCCGCTATCACCATTTTCTTGAACAGGCCCCATAGTATCAGCCGTAACCCCTGCACTCCCTGTGCGTAATCAAATTTCCGTTTGGCCTGTACCTGCGGCACTAAATGCCCCGCCCGCTCTATAGGGCCGGCTATAAGCAGCGGGAAAAAACAAACAAACACCGCATAGTCAACAAAATTTTTGACTGGTTTAAAATTGCCGCGATAAATATCTATCACATAGCTCATACCATGAAAAGTATAGAACGAAATACCTAATGGCAGCGCTATACTCAATATATACGGGTGGAAGTGCAGCCCGAATACAGAGCCAAGTTGCTGCACTTCTGTGATAAAGAAGTTGTAGTATTTAAATATCCCGAGAACTAAAAGATTGTTTATCAGGCTCAACACCAAAAAGAACTTTCGTTTCCGTTCAGTTCCTGATGCGATCGGGAATGCAAAAAAGTAATCTATTAAGGTGGACAGCACCAAAAGCCCTAAAAAGCGCCAGTCCCACCAGCCATAAAAAAAATAGCTAACGGCAAGAATGAAGAAATTTTGAAGCCTAATCGTTCTATTAAAAACAAACCAATATAAAAAGAAGACGGAAACAAAGAAGATTAAAAACGGGGATGAATTAAAAATCATACATTTTCCTGAAAAGTAGCTGTATTGGGATAGTCAAAAGTAAAATTTATTTCTGAGTATTAAGCTGTTTAAGGATTTGTATTTCTACAGATAGTATTCAAAAGGCGGTACAGCCAAAACGAATCTTGCTTTTTTATAACCTTGCAGCATAGAATTATAATTTTAGTACAGCACAGTTTTATAATTTTGGTACACTTTAGGGTTTAAGAATGTGTATTGAGCTGTAATCGTAAAATATACTAAATGAAAGTTATTATTTTGGCGTTCGCTTTTATTCTATTTTCCATTAAAGGAGATGAAAGCAGACTGAACCGGATTTGTAATAGGTGGAGGCAGATAGGTATTCTAGACCATGAAAAAGGATACCAAGGCGTTGGGGATCTCGGTGAAATAATCACTCTGGGTAAACATGGGCTTTATACAAAAAAACTATATGGCACTTTAGACTTTAGAGGGAAGTGGTTGTATAATAATGATTCAACCAAGTTTGTAATAATGGTTGACTATATGAACGGTCAAAAACTTAATGGACAAGATGATTTTTTAGATACAAAATATGCGACAGATAGTATAATAATGCTAACAAATGACTCGCTTATTATCGGGATGCTTGCCTACTTTGGGTCTGAAAAAATTTATGGCCACGATGACTGGTATTACATCAGAGAAAAATAAAGTCGACAAACAGAAGCATGTTGAAGTTTAATATTTAAAAGGATAATTCCCACCCAAAATGCCATTCCATAAAATCACACCCCCCGATATTACCTTCTTCAAATCGATCCTTGAAGAAAAATATGTGCTCGCAGACGAAGAAAATCTGAACCGTTGCGCCAGCGACCAGACGGAAGACCTGCACTACCTGCCGGAAGCGGTGCTACAGCCACGGACTACAGAAGAAGTAAGCAAAATACTACGGCATTGCAATGATAATAACATACCTGTTACCGCCCGTGGGGCCGGTACCGGGCTCAGCGGTGGTGCGTTGCCAGTGTTCGGCGGCGTATGCCTTGATATGAAGCGGTTCAATAAAATACTGAATGTTGACAAACGGAATTTCCAGGTCACTACCGAGCCAGGAGTGATAACACAGGAGCTACAAGAGCATCTTAAAGCCGAAGGCCTTTTTTATCCGCCCGATCCTGCCAGTAAGGGTTCTTGCTTTATAGGCGGCAATGTCTCAGAGAACAGCGGAGGCCCGCGCGCTGTGAAGTATGGCGTAGTAAAGGACTATGTGCTGAACCTGGAGATAGTTTTGGCAAATGGCGAAGTGATATGGACAGGTGCAAACGTGCTGAAGAATGCGACCGGCTACAACCTCACCCAACTGGTAGTGGGCAGCGAGGGCACGCTGGGCATTATCACAAAGATCGTTCTGCGGCTCATACCGGCAGTAAAGCACGACATGCTGCTGCTGGTGCCATTTCGATCGGCGGTAGAGGCCTGTGCTGCTGTAAATGCTATTTTCCTGGCAGGCTATACGCCATCTGCGCTGGAGTTTATGGAGCGCGACGCACTGGAATGGTCTATGCGCTATGTGCAGTCAACAGGCATTGATTTACCAGCCGACATTGCTGCCCATTTGCTTATAGAGGTAGATGGCAACCACATGGAAGAGCTATACCGGGATGCGGAAGCAATATCACAAATAGTGCAGCAGTACGACATAGGTGAGATACTGTTTGCCGACAGCCATGAACAAAAGCAGATGCTCTGGACACTACGTAGAAAAGTAGGCGAGGCAGTAAAAAGCAACTCAACCTACAAGGAAGAAGACACCGTAGTGCCGCGTGCAGAGTTGCCGGAACTGCTGAAGATCATAAAAGACCTCGGCACAGAGTATGGTTTCAGATCGGTTTGCTACGGCCATGCCGGGGATGGCAACCTGCATGTGAACATAGTAAAAGGCGATATGAGCGATGAGGACTGGAAAACAAAATTGCCACTAGGCATCAGGAAACTCTTTAAGGAAGTAGTGCGGATGGGCGGTACGCTATCTGGTGAGCATGGTATAGGTCTGGTACAAAAGGAATACATGGATATAGCGTTCAATGAAGTGCAAATGGGCCTCATGCGGCAGATAAAGCAGGTATTTGACCCCAAGGGCATCCTTAATCCCGGCAAAATCCTAATGAATGCATAAAATAGCCAAAAAACACGGTTGGATATTAAATTATCTTAACTTCGTAAACGTAAATAGTGCTTTATGAAGAATATTGTTTTGGTAGTGTTGTTGTGTGCCGGTTTTACCTACGCCTCTGCCCAGGATGTTTATACCAGCTCGGGCAAGCCGGGATATCAAAAACAAACCAAAAAGAAGAAAAAGAAAGGGTATGATCCGGACAGGCTGATCCTGGGCGGCGGCATTACGCTCAACTTCGGAGATGGATATTTCAGCGCAGGTGTTTCACCTATTGTCGGCTACAGGATCACAGATCATTTTTCTGCCGGCATTGGTCTAGGTTATCTATATTCACAGGTCCCCGAATATGTAGATCCGCAGAACCCTGATAAGGTGTCTTACTTCAGGGAGAATATTGTTTACCCAAGTATTTGGTTTCGCTATTTTATATTCCGTAACTGGTTTGCTTCTGTTGCTCCGGAGTATGACTTTATTAACCAGCGTGGGCCTGGTTATGACCCAAACTCGACACCCCCCGGAGCATTCACAACATTATCGCAAAATCTTAGCAATACCTGTCTCTTCCTCGGTGTTGGTTACCGGCTACCGCTGGGCGGCAGGGCCAGTATCCTGGCAGAGGTACAGTACGATGTCTTGCAAGGTACCAACAGCCCATACTCCCCGGGTTTTCCAACATTGGTGCATATAGGTTTTGCTGTGGGGTTATAAGACAATAAACATATTATTTGCAGACTTTGCTTTAATACAGCAAAGTCTTTTTATTTTACAGCGTGAGTCCGGCCATACTGCTTTTTATTATCCTGCTTTATTTCTCAGTGCTGCTGGGTATTGCGTTCTATACTTCGCGCCATTCCACCAATGAATCATTTTTCATAGGCAACCGCAACAGTAGGTGGTGGCTCGTGGCCTTTGGTATGATCGGCACATCTCTTTCGGGCATGACCTTCATATCTGTACCCGGTAAGGTGGGCGGCAGCGGCTTCCAGTATTTCCAGGTAGTATTAGGCTACTGGCTGGGGTATTTCGTGGTGGCGTTCATACTACTACCGTTGTATTATAAACTCAACCTCACTTCCATCTATACTTACCTGGACAAACGTTTCGGTAAAATACCCTACAAAACCGGCGCTTTGTTTTTTACCCTCTCGCGCACGCTGGGCGCTACACTTAGGCTATATCTCGTGATAAAGGTGTTGGAGAAATTCATATTGCAGGATATGGGTATTCCCTTTGAGCTCACGGCAGTAGTTATACTTGGGCTCATACTGCTATACACTTTCAGGGGCGGCGTGAAAACAATCGTCTGGACAGATACACTACAGACCACGTTTATGCTGCTGGCGCTGGTGATCTGCGTCATCTATATTATGAACACTTTGCACCTGGACATGTCATCCACATGGGCAGCCATGCAGCAAAAGGGCTACACCAAATTCCTGCAGATGGATGTGAACAGCCCATCTTTTTTCCTGAAACAAATACTGGGCGGAGCATTTATCACCATAGGCATGACCGGCCTGGATCAGGAAATGATGCAAAAGAATATCAGCGTAAGCAACCTCGGCGACTCTAAAAAGAATATGATCAGCTTCTGCTTTGTACTGCTGCTGGCCAATTTTATTTTCCTGCTGCTGGGAGGCCTGCTTTATCTGTATGCCGATGCCAAGGGGATACACGCAGCAAAAGACGATCTGTTCCCGATGATAGCCGTAAAAAGCGGCCTTCCGTTCTATATTACTGTATGCTTCATCATCGGTCTTATCTCCGCAGTGTTCCCCAGTGCTGATGGTGCGCTCACCGCACTTACATCTTCGTTTTGTATAGACATTTTGGGCATCCGCAGAAAAGAGGGAATGACGGAGAAACAGCAAAAGCATACACGGCTCATTGTACACAATGCTTTCGCAATAATCTTCCTGGCGTTCGTCTTTATCTTCAGGGAAATAGACACAGGATCCCTTATCGATACCCTGCTCGATGTAGCGGGATATACTTATGGGCCATTACTTGCGTTGTTTGCATTTGGCATTTTTACACGCCGGCAGCTGGTGAGCGAGCTGGTACCGCTGGTATGCATTGCCGCCCCTGTATGCTGCTATATGCTGAAACACAATGAAACAAAACTTTTGAATGGCTATATAATAGGCACTGAATTGCTGATTATTAACGCTGCTCTTACATTTTTACTGTTATTTTTATGTTCTAAAAAAGGCGGCAAAGTTGTAACCGCCGCTACAGCCGAATGAAAGACAAACTTACGGAACTGAAAATGCGCGACTGGACCGAAACTAAGGCCCACTCCAGTTGGCAGATATTTAAGATCATGGCCGAATTTGTACAGGGCTTTGAGACGCTGGCAAAGATAGGCCCGTGTATCTCCATATTCGGGTCTGCGCGTACTAAGCCCGGCCACAAATATTATGAGCTTGCTGTTGACATAGCCAAACGCCTTGCGGAAGAAGGCTTTGGCGTCATCACCGGTGGTGGCCCCGGCATAATGGAAGCCGCCAACAAGGGCGCTAATATGGCAGAGGGGCGTTCCGTGGGCCTCAACATCGATCTACCCTTTGAGCAGACAAGCAATCCGTTTATTGACCGCGATACGTTCATGAATTTCGATTACTTTTTTGTGCGCAAGGTTATGTTCACCAAGTATTCGCAGGGCTTTATCATGATGCCCGGCGGGTGGGGCACTATGGATGAATTCTTTGAAGTAGCCACGCTGATACAAACCCGTAAATTCACACAGACGCCAATGATCTGCGTAGGCTCTACCTACTGGAACGGCCTGTTTCACTGGATGCGGGAAGCGATGTATGTGGGCGAGGGCAACATAAGCCCCGGCGACCTGGAAATGATAAAAGTATTTGACACTGCCGATGAGGTGCTGGAATACATACGTGAGTTTTATACTCACCATAAACTACAGCCTAATTTTTAGGAGCAGTTTTTCAGGTTACAATTTACAGTTCCCGGTTCACAAAATAACTTACTCCTTTGAAAACACTGCTCCTGTCAAAACAGATAGACGATTACACAGAACAGCACACAAGCGCTGAGCTGCCTGTCCTTGCCCGGCTGAACCGGCAAACCAATCTAAAGCGCGGTGATGCCGTAATGCTGTCCGGCCATCTGCAGGGCAGTTTTCTGCAAATGGTGAGCCATATGATACGGCCTAAGTGCATACTGGAGATAGGTACATTTACCGGCTATTCTGCTATATGCCTGGCACAGGGCTTGCAGCATGGAGGCCGCCTGCATACAATTGAAATAGATGAGGAGCTACAGGACATGGCAACCGAATATATCGGAGAAGCCGGACTGAACGATAAAATAATACAACATACCGGCAGCGCGATAGACATAATTCCTACGCTCACCGAGTCTTTTGATATGGTGTTTATAGATGCCGACAAGAGCAACTATGAGCGGTACTATGATCTCGTTTTCGATAAGGTGCCGGTAGGCGGCTACATACTTGCCGACAATGTGCTGTATGACGGCGAAGTGGTATTGCCCGAAGACCAGCAGACAAAAAACGCCCGGGCCATTGGCAGTTTTAACCGGAAAGTAAAAGCAGACAAACGCATAGAGCATTTACTTGTGCCCATGAGGGATGGGATAATGATAGTAAGGAAAATAAGTGGTTAATTGCTTTTAACTTACAGATAAGCATTGTTATTGTATTTTTGCCCGAAACTACCCGTTTGATATTTAATAAAAATTCTGTTGTGAAAAAACACGTACTGTACTGTATAGCCATACTGCTGTTTATTACGGCAAGAGTTGGCGCACAGGATGGTTATACCGAACGTGCTAAAAAGTACGTGACGCAGTACTATCAGCTCGCGATCAGTGAGCAAAGAAATTCCGGCGTACCGGCGGCTGTAACACTTGGGCAAGGCATATTGGAAACAGAGGCCGGTGCAAGTGAATTGATGGTACAGGCTAACAACCATTTTGGCATTAAGTGCAAGAATGGCTACGACGGTGATAAATTTTTACACGACGACGACGCCAAACAGGAATGTTTTAAGAAGTACAAAAGTGCTGATGAGTCGTACAGGGACCATTCAGACCTGCTGAAAAGAAATCCACGCTACGCTACATTGTTTAACATTCCTATGAAGGACTATGCGTCCTGGGCTGCAGGACTAAGGCGATGCGGGTATGCTACTGATCCGCAGTATGCTAAGCGGCTTATAAAAATAATTGAAGACTTTGGGTTGCAGGATTATACACTCAATGGAATGGACAGTGGCAACACCAGGCTGGAATTGCTGGTGGCAAAGCAGCAGACCCCAACCTCCAAAAAGCCACTGATGGTGGATAAAATTCAGGACACTACCCAATTTGTACTCGACAAAAAAGAGAAAGACAAAGAGAAGGATGACGAGGAAGAGGAAGTAGAGGAAGCAGCAACACCACCGGTTGTTGTGCCCGTTACCACGCAGCCTGTTGCGGTAGTTGATACCGTGACAACCCGGCAAACAGTGCAGGTACCAGATACGACGATAAAAGCTGAACCCGGCTCTATCAGGGCCATCGCAGATAGCGCCCGTAACTTTATGGCTCATAACGATACCAGCTCCATTCCCGCGCCTGCACCAATGGTATATGATACCACAGGAATTGTAAAGATACACGGCCTGAAAGCCTTCTATGCCCATAAAGATGATATGCTGCTGCAATATGCCATGCAGTACAACATTCGCTACCCCAAGCTCCTGGAAATAAACGACCTGGCAGACGGGCCGGTGCCATGCAACAGTTACATATTCCTGGAGAAGAAACCGGCAGCCGGCGTCAATGCCCGGCATATAGTAACTGATGGTGAAAGCCTGTGGCTGATATCGCAGGAAGAAGCGATACAGCTGAAACGGCTCACTGCCTTGAATCTCATGAGCCCGGACGAAACACCCGTACCCGGCACTGTGCTGCAGCTGCAATTCCCGACGAACAAAAAACCAGACGTTAAGGTGACCCCTACAGCTGCTCATAAAAGCAATGCGATCGTCCTCATCAACAAGGAAGATAGAGCAGCTGCTAACGCACAGGACTCTGCCGATTATATTGCTTTAAAAAATCCGCCAGATACCGCAGGTTCTGTTGATGGGTTTATACATAATTCAGACACCACTGCAATAACAACTGCAGATAAAAAAACCAAAGGCCCGCGCGGAACGAAGCCGCAACCCAAACAAAAAACCGCAGCGCTGCCCATACCCGTAGCACCGCAACCGCTCCCCGAAAAATCGGATGCCGTTGTGATCATAACACCCAATGCCCCCTCTGATAAAAACGCACCAACACAGTGGGTAACAGCAGATACCGTAAAGAAAGAAACGCCACCACCGGTAAGCACTGAGGAACCTACTGAAGATCCAAAGAAACAGGAACTAGCCGGGCTTAAAGCGCAGCTGGACAAAGTAGTCTATGCCGACGACAGCAAACTGGTAGCAACCATTCAGAATGAGCAGCCCACGCCAAAACCTGAGGAGCAGGTTACTAAAGACACAAAATTCTATACCGTTAAAAAAGGGGACACCGCTTTTTCAATTGCCAAAAAGAACAACATAACTGTAAAGGAACTGCTGAAGTGGAATGATATTGATGCCAGCGATATAAAAACAGGCAAAAAACTGAAGGTGTCGAATTAGCTTATAATAACACCCATGATCCAGGTCCACGATAAGACATTCGTTCCGTTCCTTTCCAAAGAAGAGATACAAAAGCGTGTAAGTGAGCTCGCGGCAATGATCAATGCCGAATATGCAGGCAAAAAACCACTGCTGATCGGCATACTCAATGGTTCCTTCATCTTCGCCGCCGATCTGTTTCGCGGGTTGACCATAGAGGCCGAGATATCCTTCATTAAGCTCGTCTCTTACAAGGGCACGTCATCTACCGGCAATGTAGTAACAGCAATAGGTATGGAAGAAGACCTGCATGGGCGGCACATAATAATAGTGGAAGACATCATAGACACTGGCAAAACACTTAGCTCCTTTCTACCCGAGATTCACCACCGCCAGCCAGCATCTGTAAAGATCGCCACCTTCCTCTCCAAGCCCGAAGCATTGAAATACGACATAAAGGCCGACTTCAATGCCTTTAATATTGAGAACAAATTTGTAGTTGGCTATGGGCTGGATTATGATGGGCTTGGCAGGAATTTGCCTGAGCTGTATATTTTGGAGGAGTAATTTTTTAGCGAAATGTTGTATCGTGTCACATTACACATTACATTTGTAAATGGTTTTAAGCATTAGCCATAAAGGACTGAGAACATTTTACGAAGAAGGATTAGGTGTAAAATTGCCATCGGTACAGTTGAGCAAAATCAGAAGAATATTCGATATGCTTGATGCCGTGACGTCAGATGATGATATTAAGAAGTTGGGGTATGGCGTACACAGGCTAAAAGGCGAATATGCCGGTTTTTGGGCGCTGAGCGTGACAGGTAATTACCGGATCATTTTTCGTTTTCATGCAGGTGATGTGTATGATATTGATTATTTAGAACTGCTTATCTGCTTTAGGTGAGTGGTTTTTTAGGGGTTATTATGTCGTTGAGCGGCACTGGAGTTGTTACCATTGCTTGCTGAATCATCCGATAGAATAGTTTGCCTCGGTAGGTTGACATCTTTCTATTAAACCGAAA
>CAIRTW010000067.1 GCA_903881585.1 uncultured Bacteroidota bacterium
GCCAAAACCCGTTGCGAAACCCGCAGCCATTGTGCCTGAGAAAAAGAAATTCTCGTTCAAGGACAAGCGGGAATATGACCAGCTGGAAAAAGAGCTCGCAGCGCTGGAAGCCGAGAAGGTCACCATCACCGAAAAAATGATGGACCAGACGCTCAATTACGACCAGGTGCAGCAGCTCAGTAATCGTATGGTACACATCACCCAACTGGTGGAAGAAAAAGAAATGCGCTGGCTGGAGCTGAGCGAGTATATTTCGTAAGTCATGGGTCGTAAGCCTGTCGGAGCAGTCCATTAAGACAAGCTGTTAATATTTCTATATAAAAATTCACCCAACGGGTATTTTCCTCTATTTTTGCACTCTAAAATTTTAAAAAACAGAAAAATGAAAATAGTTAAATTATCTATGCTGTCGGCCATGATGCTGATAGCTGGTTTTACCACCGTAAAGGCACAGACAGCTGATGAGATCATCCAGAAACATATAGACGCAATAGGCGGCACTGACAACTGGAACAAGATAACATCGATGAAAAAAGTAGGCACCATGACTATGCAGGGAATGGACCTCGGATATACCGAGATCATTGTTAACGCTAAACTGTACCGGACTGACTTTTCAGTTATGGGTATGAATAATTACATGATCCTTACCCCAAAGGAAGGTTGGGCATATATACCTGCCCAGGGTATGGATAAAGTAACACCAGTTCCGGCCGAGCAACTGAAAGGCGCAGAAGAGAAAATGACCACCAAGCTTTTCATGCTCGCCGATAAATCCGGCATTGACAAATCAGAATACGTTGGCAGAGATACGATCACTAACATACCCTGCTTTAAAGTGAAAATTACCGGCAAAGACGGCATTGTACAGACCGATTATTTTGATGCTGCAACTTATTACATGGTACGCACCGAAATGACCATGAAGGTACAGGACGCAGAGCAGGAAGTAGCTATGAGCTTCAGCGACTTTAAGAAACAACCGGAAGGAATTGTTATCCCAATGACAATGACCTCACCATTAGGCGTGGGCGATCTTACTATAAAGTCTGTGGAGATAAATAAACCTATAGCTGATGAAGCGTATAAGCCCAGCGCAGCTGATAAAAAATAATTTTACGCCTTTACAAAACCATAAAAAAACCATCCCGGCATTTGTCGGGATGGTTTTTTTATGGAACAACTTGTCTGGCTCCTACCTCACCAGCGTCAGATCACCTTTCTCTTCTATAGTGTTGCCACCGCAATCATAACTAATATAGTAGTAGTACACGCCCATATCCTGCGGTACACCGTCAAAGCTGCCATCCCATGATGGATTTGAATTGGCGCTCTCAAATACGGTTTGTCCCCAACGGTTCACGATGCGGAACTCATGGAAATTGTGATAGCCATTGAATATAGGCCGGAACTTGTCGTTGAGCCCATCTCCATTCGGAGTGAACGCCGTTGGGAACAGCACAGAACAACAGGCGTCCGGGCTGAACTGCTGGCTGGCGCTTGCGGTACAGCCAAATGGATCGGTAACCGTAAGCGTTATTTCGGTTCTTCCCTGTTGCAGCTTGCCCCATATATTCGGCTGGTTATTGTTGTTGAAACAATGTTCCGGCTGCCACAGATAAGAGCAGTTCGCATCGTCATAATGCGCCTTAAACAGGACACTGTCCTCAAGGCATAATATACCGGTCGATTTTGGCACGGCGCTAAATGTTGCATCCGGCTGCGCATGTACATCTATTGTATCTACTATAGGTACCGATGGGCAGAGGAGGTTTGAAATCGCCGTAAGCGTAACCGAATAAATACCTGCCGATGGGAAAGTAATGATGAACGGTCCGCCGTGATTAGATGACCCGGCAAGTACGGTAGCCCCGCCAAAATTCCAGGTGTAGTCTGTTACCCCTGCGCCAATGTGCGACAGTGCAACAGTAACCGAATCGCCAAAGCAAACATTTGGTTTCACATAAAATGCCGCATCCGGTGTATTGATATAGACCGTCATTGGCAGCGTATCTTTTGAATTGCACGCGGCATATCCATCGCCTACTGTCAGCATAATAAAATTACCCCCCAATACCGTGTCGTAATACATGGTCATAGAAGGATTACTGAGCGATGACCCTGCATACAGAACGCCATTAGATGGCAGTGTCCATGAATAGGTCTCGCCGGGGAAAGTAGGCCCGGAATAAGCGAAGCTGATCGTATCTCCCTGGCAAGCTGTTGGCCTGGCCGGTATTATGGAAAATATAGGATGTACATGCACCGTAACCTGTAGTGGGGCCCGTGCGCCTTCGCAGCCCGTTACATCCTGGCTTACATACCATGTAGTGATACCCGGAATATTGGTTGGCGGTATGGGAGCTAATGCCGTACCTGTACCGCCCGCAGACACTGTGTACCATAGGAGGTTGCTTCCTATCGCCGTAAGTGGCACTGCTGTCTCGTTCTGACAATAATCGAGACTCGTAGTAAGCGGCGCTGCCGGCAGCGGGATAATAGTCATCGGCGCAGTGATGGCGCACCCTGTGCTTAGTGTATAAGTGATGGTAGCGGAACCTGCTGAAACACCTGTTACCAATCCCGTGGCATCGATAGTGGCGATCGCTGTATTGTTGCTCACCCATGCACCACCGGGGCTGCCGTCATTTAATGTAACTGTGGCGCCCATGCAAACACTTGCGCCGCCGCCTATGGCTGCTGGCAGTGGGTTTATCAATACAGGGATCGTAACATAACAGCCGCCGGCAATAGTATAAGTGATCGTTGCCAGACCTGCTGAAACGCCTGTTACAATTACCGACCCGCTTACAGAAGCCACAGCAGGTGCGCTGCTGGACCACGTGCCGCCAACTGATATATCAGACAGCGTAGTGGTCAGGCCAACACAGGCATTGGTAATACCCGTGATAGCGGCAGGCAATGCATTAACAGTAACAACACGCGTACTGAGGCAACCCGCCCCTGATGTGTAGCTGATCGTTGCCGTGCCGGCCGACACACCGCTAACCAGCCCGGTGCCCGCGCCTATAGTGGCTACAGGTGGAGTACTGCTAGACCATGTTCCGCCTCCCGTTGCATCTGCGAGGGTGGTAGCGCCGCCAACACACATAACTGCAGTGCCGGTTATAGCCGCCACATTATCAACAGTAAAAGTAACCGCGGCCGAACAGCCTGCAGCGGTTAAGTAGCTTATAGTAGTGGTGCCGTTAGATACGCCTGTCACAAGCCCTGCGGCGGTGATCGTAGCAACACCAGGGATGGTGCTTGACCACGTGCCTCCACCGGTAGCATCGTTAAGTATAGAAGTACCACCCACACATACCGTAGTAGTACCTGTGATGGGCGATATCGGATTTACCGTAACAACAGCATTCACAGAACATCCCGATGCCGTAGTAAAGACAATGGTGGAAGTGCCGCCGGATATTCCGGCTACAATGCCGGTGCCGCCTATGGTAGCCACCGAGGGAGTACCTGAGGTCCAGCCGCCGGCGCCTGCTGCATCAGCCAGCGTTGTAGTGCCGCCCTGGCATACGGTAAGTGTTCCCGTTATTGGTGAGAGCGGGTTCACGGTAACAACGGCAGATGCTGTGCATCCTGCCGCAGTAGTATAGACAACCGTAGTTGTGCCGTTAGAAAGCCCGGTCACCAGGCCGGTACCAGCGCCTATGGTAGCCACAGCGGGCGTACCGCTGCTCCAGGTGCCACCCGGTGCAGCATCGGCAAGCGTTGATGTAGCTCCAGCACAAAGCGCGAGAGTTCCGGTTATCGGAGATATGGGGTTAACAGTAACAACAACTGAGGTGGTGCAACCCGCCCCCGTAGTATATACTATCGTTGATGTGCCGCCTGATATCCCTGCCACTAGGCCGGTGCCCGCGCCTATTGTTGCCACTGTGGGCGTTCCCGAGGTCCAGCCTCCGCCACCGGCAGCATCGGCAAGTGTAGTTGTAAGTCCTTCACAAACACTCAGCGTGCCCGTTATCGGGGAAAGCGGCGTTACCGTAACCACTACAGACACCGCACAGCCCGCCGCTGTGGTATATACCACAGTTGTAGTGCCATTGGTTAGCGCGGTAACAAGGCCGGTGCCAGCACCTATAGTCGCCACCGCCGGTGTGCCACTGCTCCATGTGCCACCACCTACCGCATCATTCAATGTTGTTGTGCTGCCGGGGCATAGAGAAAGTGTACCGGTAATCGGCGCTGTTGGATTGACCGTAACAACAACGGACGCTGTGCACCCAGCCGCAGAAGTATAAATAATTGTAGTTGTGCCACCTGCAATACCGGTCACCAGGCCCGTGCCTGCGCCTATAGTTGCTACAGTCGGAGTCCCCGAACTCCACGTTCCTGCACCAGCCCCATCGATGAGGGCGGTCGTATTACCGGGGCATACTTTCAATGTTCCCGTGATCGGGGCAATAGTACTAACCGTAAGTGTTGCAGTAACATAACAAGTTGCGCTGCCGTAGGTGATCGTAGTAACACCCGCAGCCACACCCGTTACCAGGCCACCTGCACTTATTGTAGCAGCGCCTGGATTACTGCTGCTCCACAGGCCGCCAGCGGTGGCATCAGTCAGCAAAGTAGTGGAACCAGGGCATACCGTTAACGTACCAAGAATCGGTGTTGGTAATGCTATTACAGTTACTACGATTGTGGATGTACATCCTGTTGCATTATTTGTAAAGGTAATAGTAGTAGTACCGGGGGAAACAGCAGTTACTACCCCACCGGGGCTGGTTATAGTAGCCACACCGGGATTGCTGCTCACCCATGTGTGCGCTCCTGCCGTTGCATCAGCAAGTGTAGATGTATTGCCTACGCATAAAGTAGTTGTACCTGTAATAGGCGCTACCGTATTTACAGTCACAGTAACAACGCCGGTAGTAGTTATGCCACAGAAGTCTGTAATGGTCAGGTTATAAGTGGTAGTGCCAGCCGGCGACACGGTAACCGGTGAGCCTGCTACGGGGCCGGGCGTCCAGCTATAGGTATAGGGGGGCACACCATACTGCCCCACCGCTGAAAGCGAAGTAGATCCACCGGCGCATATAGTGGCTGGTGCGGCCGTGGCCGAAACAAACTCTACAGTATGGCCGACAACAGTGATGATCAGCGGCTGGCTGCCATAAGCATAAGTCGTCGCACACGCGGGCGCTACATCGTAAGCCTGGTAGAAGTACATGGTTATGTTCAACGGATAAGACGCACACTGCGGCGCAGGCACACATGGCCCGAGGCCTGAAGTTCCGGCACCAGCAGTCCCCCAGATCGAATACATCGTACCGCCGGTTGCTGTACACGTTCCTGGACCGATCCCTCCGGGAGGGCCACACGTCCATACATTGCCAAACGCCAGTGTTCCAGGGCTACGGCAGGCTCCCTTGTAAAAGAAAGACCCGGCATATTCTACCCAGTTTGGCGCAACAGCGGTGTACTGAAACTGGAATTGAATGTCGGTTACCGTACAGTTAGCCGGTGTGTTTGCCGCGTTAGCATATGGGCAACCTGATGTTGCAGTTAAAGCTGTGAGATAAGTGCTTCCGTTTATTGTCGTTGTGGTATTGGTACTTACCAGCGGGTCAATAATAATGGGATACGCTAAAGTAGGCTTATTAAGGTAACTGCCCGGCAACGCAATATCCAGCACATTGTTTGCACCAATGAGGTAACTTAAAGGCGCCAATGTGTTCTTATAATTCCCCTTTTCATAAACTGTTGGCGCGCCCATCGCATATCTTGTCTGCCCGGCATTGTCGTTGATCCTGATATCGCTGCTTGTCTCCGTCTGCCCTCCTGCATTAAGGCTAAGGCCGTTATCCATTCGCAGGTGGTCTCTGATGAGTAGTCGGCCTGATGCGTACTGCGGCAGGGAATGATTTATGTAGAAGTTCGTTTTTATAGCCCCTCGCAAAATATTCATCTCAATGTCTATCCCCGGCCAAGCGCTGTTCACATACACGCCTCCATCACCTGCTGTGTGGTGAGCGTAGTCAGCCGCACCTAAATTGACTTGCCGACCATCCGGCTGCACATATATAAGCTCAAGGTTACGGTTGAAACTGATGCCTTCCCCGGCTTTTCCCAATGAAGAAAAGCTGTTTCCTGCGTTGGTATTTATCTTCACGGGTATTGCCTCTTCAGAAATAGTATAAACACCCTTATTGCTGGCATCCGGCTGTAATTGGGTTTTTATCGTTCTCCAGTTGTCCTGGGCATCACGGTAGTGCATCGGCTGGGTCGATGTCTGGGTCATCTTTTCTTTACTCCCATTATGTAGGCCTTCCTTTACAAATGTCTTTGTGGTCTCTGTCCGCTCGCCTATTAGTTCATAGCAATCGCTGCAAGGAGCGCCTCCATACAACACACCAAAATCAGGATGCATTTCATAGCCGGCATTTGCAGCAACGGCTTCTGCGCTCAGGTTCTTCTTTACCGGAGTAAACGATTTGTAGTTCGGGCTTTTCTCCAGGCTCTTTCGCCTTGCCTCGGCAGCATCATTATTGCTCACTGGCCTGTTTATCTGTGTAGCGCTGCTCACCGGCGCCCAGGCGGCACCGGTGGGTGCTGTACTTGCGGCTGTTGTCAATGGGTAAACACCCATTACACCTTGCCCTGATGAATCAGCAGAAATAAGCAACACTGCCCCAACGATAGCAGGCAAGATAAACGACCGGGTAAAAAACGAACTCATGAGTTTCCTTATTTATAAAAAAGACTGAAAAAAATACCAATAGTAAAGACAATACACAAAGCAAAGAAGTTGGGTACTAACTTCAATTACTATAGGTATTTGCCTGTCTGAAATCAACATAAAAATAAGGTATATGCACATATTATTATAGTAAATTCACCCATTTTTTATTAACATTAGAAATTACCCGCAACTGATTTCGTGGCCAGGTAACCAGAAAATAATTCCGCTTAGAAAGATATATTTCCTGGAGCAACAAACGTTTTCCAATTGTTTCTTACTTTCACAATATCAACAACTTCATTTCAGAACTACGGTCGGGCGCAGATGGTGCGTATAAAGAGCTGGTAGAAATGTACCGGCAAAAGGTGTTTAATACCGCCATCAGCATGGTGCAGGACGAAGGTGTTGCTGAAGATATTACCCAGGAAGTTTTTGTGACAATATTC
This sequence comes from uncultured Bacteroidota bacterium, assembly GCA_903881585.1. Taxonomy (GTDB): domain Bacteria; phylum Bacteroidota; class Bacteroidia; order Chitinophagales; family Chitinophagaceae; genus Nemorincola. The sequence goes on from CAIRTW010000067.1 coordinate 7,153, forward strand.
AGGTCTGTACTGTCTTTTAATGAGCAGTCTTCCCTGTCCACCTGGATATACCGTATTACTGTAAATAAGTGCCTGGACCACCTCCGCAGCAAAAAAAGGCAGCGGTTCACCCTTTTCGGCCAGCTGTTTCAAAAAAACGGAGAGCCGCTCAGCGAGCCAAAAACATTTGACCATCCCGGCATAAAACTGGAGCAACGTGAAAATGCACGGTATTTGTTCACGGCTATTGAGGAACTGCCTCACAACCAGAAAACGATCTTTATACTGGCACATATAGAAGAATTGCCGCAGAAAGAAATAGCCGAGATCATGAATATGTCGTTAAAAGCAGTGGAATCTGTGCTGCAAAGAGCCAAAGTAAACCTAAGAAAAAAACTATCTGTCTATTACGACCGAAGGAAAACTAATTAAACAGCGTCTAAAAAGTAGTTATGAAAAATAACACGAACAAGGAAACCTGGATAAATGAAGCACTGAACAGCACATCGGGCATGCACCGCGCCACACCTCATGCTGATCTCTACGACCGGGTAATGGCTGGTGTCAGCGGTCCTGAAAAAACAGTAGCTTCCTTGCCCGCAAAACACTGGATCGCGGCCGCGGTACTGTTATTGATATTTAATATCACCGCCATTATTTACGCCATAGAACAAAACAAAGCCGAGCCAGGCACAGCCATATCCGGCACATTGTTTACAGAGATTCAATCCACAACCACTTATAATTACTAATCCATGAGCGCGCACAACGGATCGAAATTCTGGAAATGGACCGTCGCATTGCTGGTCGTCTGCAACATCGGGCTTTTGCTTACGGTATGGATCATGCCACGAATGCGGCCCGGCCCTCCTGGTGGAGAAGGGCCACGAAATTTCGTCATCAGCAGCCTTAAATTCACAGACGACCAGGTAAAGAAATACGATGCGCTCATAGATGTCCACAAGCAGACAATGGACTCGCTTCGCGATGAATCGATGAGATACCGCCAGCGGCTGTTTGAAAACCTGAGAAATGTGGCCACCGGCGCTGCTGAAGCAGATTCGCTCGCACAATGTATTGCCTATGATCAAAAACAAATAGAAATGGTTACCTACAATCATTTCGCACAGGTAAGGGCCATATGTACCGACGCTCAAAAAACTGAGTTTGATAAAATAATAAGGGAAGTAATAAAAAAAATGAACGGCAAGGGGAGAGGCGGCCCACCTTCACGCGGCCCAGAGAATGGCCCACCCGGCGGGCGAGACGATCGCAATCATCCACCACCTCCGCGCGACCGCCCCGGCCCGCCGGAAAATGAGTAATTGATCCGCTCATCTCCTTACCCTCTGCATCTCTCCATACTGACTCTTGGAGGCCTTAAAAACGCAATACGAGAACGGCGTTTTTGCGCCTCCTGCGAGAGATCCCTTCATATCGAGAGAGAACCCCTTTACGGGGAAATACGTATTTTCACGCCATTATTAGCTCACAATGAAAAACTTATTCATAGCCCTGGAAGGGATAGATGGCAGCGGAAAAAGTACGCAGGCAAAATTGCTCGCTGAAAAACTCACCGAAGCTGGCCATAATGTTTATACCACTTTCGAGCCCACGGGTGGTATGATTGGCTCTGTGCTGCGCAACATCCTGAAGGGTACAATAAAGGCAGATCACCGCACCATAGCCGGCCTCTTCCTCGCCGACCGCCTCGACCACCTGCTGAATGAGGATACCGGCCTTGTAAAAAAAATGAAGGAAGGCTATACAGTCATTACAGACCGTTATTACTTTTCGTCCTATGCATATCATGGTGCGCATATGGACATGGACTGGGTGATTGCAGCCAATAAGATGTGCGCCGACATCCTTAAACCCAGCCTCACTTTGTTTATAGATATTTCGCCCACAACGGCCATGCACCGTATTAATACCAACCGCGCCTCCACTGAGCTTTTCGAAAACAGGAAAAGCCTCGAAGCCATCCGTGAAAAGTATTTTGAGGCATTCACAAAACTCAAACACGATGAAAGCATCTTCATCACCAACGGCGACCGCCCCGCAGAAAACGTAGCAGAAGAGCTTTGGGTAAAAGTGAGCTCAGTATTATAAAACACGCGGCAGATGTCTTCATTGTTTTTCAGCACCATTACTGTAAAACGACAAGATTAAGGAGACGAGAAACTGCCCTCGGTATTTATATTGGCTCTTATATTATTATCAGTTTGTGATGTAGTTTGCCGGGTATACCTGTTATTGACAAAATCGTAGGTAACCTGGTCATTCATTATAAAATAAACGCCAGCAGAGCCATTATAGCTTCCACTGAAGGTCACCGTGTTCCCATAGTTGTAGTAATAAAAAAGCGTATCATATTCACCATATGAATACTGCTCACTGGCAAAAGCTATTTTAGTAGTGCTAAAAACTATGATAGCATCCCAAAAGCTCCTATTAGTTGTATCATTATGATAAACTCCGAGATTATCAGTGCCCTGGGAATATTCAACTCCTGTCCAAAGGTGATTGCCCGCCATTTGGGAAGTATGATTGTCCGACGGCTTTGCCGCTGGTGGCGATGCTTTCTTTTTACATGCTGCAATGCCCAGCTCGGCAACAATAAAAAGAATTACAACGAATGTCTTCATATAATACATTAAAATTAAAGAAATTAACCAACATATTGCAAAACAAAAAAAAGCGCCCACAAAGAGCGCTTTTCTTAAAGATCATGTCAAATAAAAATTACTTATCGATCACCACATGAAACACTACCCTGCTCTCACCCGAAGTAACGGTCACCAGGTACATTCCGGAAGGAACTGATTTTTCCAGCTTTATCTGTTCATGCACCTTTCCATTATTCGCCACCGCAGTTTTCTTATAGATGGTCTGCCCCAGCATGTTGGTCACGGCTATATTCACATTGTCAGACTGCGACTTTAATGCCCCTTCAATAGTAAAAGAGCCCGCGTTGGGATTAGGCATCAGGGTAAATGTATTTACACCTCCCACCTCTGAAATACCAGCCGGTATCACCTGCACGGAGCTGCCACCGCTTATTATGCTGCGTGGGTCGGAGCAAACAAAGCTGCTGGTCTCTTCGCAGTTTACGATCTGTCCCTGCCGCAACGAATCTGTAACATAAACATTGCTGGTAGCGCCCGGAACAGGCGTACCATTAATATACCACTGGAACGCGGGCGCAGCGCCTGCGCCCGCGGCCACTGCCGTAAACGTATCTACACTCCCCGCTACAATCGATGACTGGGAAACACTAACCGACAATGAATTTGAAGTTGGCGTAAATACGTGAACTGTAAATGTATCGCTTATAGCAACGCTGTCTGTGAGGCACGGAACACCATGGGCCGTCATTGTTAAAACAAGGACATCTCCGTCCAGCGGGGCGTAAATATAGTATGGCCCTGTAGCTACGTTGATGCCGTTTTCGGTCCACAAATAAGTGGGCGCTGCGCCGCCATATACCGGTACCGCAATAAACTCCACTGTATCTCCTGCACAAGTGCTGTCGCCATGTACCGATGTGATGCTCACCGAAGGCGTCAGCATGGGGCTGATGGTCATTGTCACGCTGTTTACAGCCGTATCCGGGAATGCACAAATATCATTGCTGGTCAGCACCACTTTTACTACGTCGCCATTCGCCGGAGTGTAAGAATATGTAACGCCCGCGCCGGTTGCAGTACCATTCACATACCACTGGTAGGCCGGGCCACCGCCCCCATACGTTGGCACTGCAGTAAATGTTTCAGGAGAGGTAGTAAGGCAAAGCACGGTGCCAAGGCTTGTTGATATATTAACTGTAGGCACAACGATTGGGCTTGGGTTCACCGTCACCAGTACGCCCAATGAAGTACCTGAACAACCTGTTGCATTGGTGATGACCACCGTATAATTGCCGCCTGTGCTGGCAGTGTATGCTGCCGAGGTAGCACCCGCAATATTTACACCGCCCACCTGCCACTGGTAGGTATAGCCCGCACCGGCAGTAGCGTTAAGCACCACAAATCCACCGGTACAGAAGGTAGTGGTACTTGCGGGGATGACACCGGCAGTCAATGCGGCAACAATGTTTACTGTAATAATGGCGCTCGATACACAGCCCGCTGCATTGGTCACCGTATAACTGATATTGTCTGATCCGATAGCCATGCCGGTAACCAGTCCGCCTGCGGAAACAGTGGCGATTGCCGGGGTGGCGCTGCTCCATACTCCGCTTGCAGTAATATCAGACAGCGGCGAAGTCTGCCCTATACAAATTGATATGTTACCCGTAATACCAGCAACTGCTGTGGCGGCATTTACAGTCATATTAAATGTTGCCGCAGCGCTGCCACATATATTCGACTCCGTATAAGTAATGATAGCAAATCCGGCAGCAACGCCGGTCACATCTCCTGATGCATCAACTGATGCTATGGTAGCATCACTGCTACTCCAGCTGCCCGCTGCGGTTGCATCAGTTAACGTTGTTATCTGTCCGATGCAAATGTTTGAAGTGCCGCCTACCGGTGTCACAGTGGGCGAACTTAACACTGTAACAACTGTAGTAGCTGAAGTAACAACGCAAGCTCCCTGAGTCACAATAACGGCATAGTTGCCGCCAGCGTTGGCCGTATAGCTCGATAGCGTTGCTCCCGGTATGTTCACTCCGCCCAGCAGCCACTGATACGTGATACCAACACCTGTATTTGCATCCAGCTCCACACTGCCGCCGGGGCAGAATGTTGCAGGGCCAGCCGGAGTGATTGTAGCGCCCGGACCGGAAGTGATCGATACCGTTGTAATTAATGATGTGGAGCTACATCCACTGTTATATACGATCACCGTATAATTCCCAGCAAGTGCAGCCGTATAAGATGCCGTAGTAGCTCCTGCGATATTGCCGCCACCCAATTGCCACTGATAGGTATAACCCGCTCCTGTATTTGCATCAAGCACCACACTGCCGCCTGTGCAGAACGTAGTCGGCCCTTCCGGAGTAATAGTAGCCCCTGGCGGCGTACCCACCGTAACTGTTGTGATGGCCGATGTGGAATTGCAGCCCGCTCCTGTTACAATCACTACGTAGTTACCGCCCAAAGTAGCTGTATATGATGAAAGTGTCGCTCCGGCAATATTACCTCCGCCCACTTGCCATTGATAAGTAAGTCCTGTTCCGGTATTCGCATTCAGCACCACACTGCCACCTGTGCAGAATGTCGTTGGCCCGGCGGGGGTGATGGTTGCTCCGGGCAGTGCGTTCACAGTTACTATAGCGGTAACGGCACAGCCGGTGCCCAGCGTATAAGAAATGGTTGATGTACCTGCTGCAACACCGGTTACAATACCGGTACTCGCCACAGTCGCCACAGAGGTAGTTACACTACTCCAGGCACCGCCGCCGGTAGCATCGCTCAGGTTAGTCGCAGAACCGGCACACGTAGTCAATGTGCCCAAAATAGCTGTTGGCAGCGGGTTTACAGAAACAACCACCGGCAGCGACGTACTGTCGCAAGTTGCGCTGTTATACACGATCACATTATAAGTGCCGGTAACAGTAGCCGTATAAGAAGATGTAGTGGCACCGGCTATTACAGCCCCACCGCGCTCCCATTGGTAAGTAAGCCCGGTACCGGTATTTGCATTCAGCACCACCGTAGCTGGCGAACAGACTGAAGTCGCTCCGGCCGGCGTTATAGTGGCTACAGGCGGCACACAGACTTTTACAAATGCCCACCAGGTATCCCATGTATTCGCAGCAGTTGCACTGCATTCTTGTATGGTCCAGAAGTCTGTGCTGTTCAACGGGTCCAGTACAGTTCCTGAATAATCGCCCCAGCGGTCGCGTGTACTGCCAAAGTTTTTGAAGTAGGTATTCTGTCCGTGCCTGTAGGTAAATGCGGGCCGCATAGAATCGACCGCATCCGTATGCATATGCAGCGCATAGGCGGCACATGGATGTATTAATTTGGAGGTTACGCTAAAACCGATCAGCGCATCATTACTGGTATTAACCGCAACCGTAGGGAAGGTATAAAAACTATTGTTGGTCGCAGAGGGGTCATCTATCAGCCCTATCTGCACAGGAACTCCCAGCGTATCTGTCTGCCACCATTGTGCCGATACACGGGTTGGGTTAGTTGTTGTGCTGTAGGGAAGAAAAACAGGATGCGCGAACCACAATTTACCGTTCATCTGTATCACCTGTGTCACGCGGTCATCGTTTGCCTGTATCAGGTTGGCAGTGCCCAGTTGTGGCACAAAGTCGGCCCCGCCGGTACCTGTCACTGCATTCGATTCTCCCTGCCAGTTGAACCCCGCAGATGCCGGAAAACCAACAGAGGTCATGGTTTCAGAACCAACAGCGCCAGATATCTTCCACAATTGCATTTGTCCGCCACCAGTAGCCGTTCCATCCCAGCTCTCTATCATGTACTGATTCTGTTCGGTTACATCGTAAGTAATTGCAGGGGCTATCGAAAACGAGTTTGTCTGAACAAAACTGGTATAGGTAGCGCTTGTGCCGGAAAGAAGATTAGCCTTATTGAATGCAAAAACTTTTGCCCCATTATAACCGCCGCCTGTAACTGGAAACAGGTTGCCCGTTACGGTTACCCACTTCCCGTTAAAGCCTACTTCCGGATAATCAAGCCAGCTCACGCCAGTTGCATCCACCAGCACTTTGAACATCCACCAGCCTCCAGTAGGGTTGCTGGTCTTCGATACTGCTATGAGTATAGAAGATGTCGCAGACTCAGCACCCCAGTCAGTAATAAATATCCAGCGGTTGCTGGTAGCATCATAATGTATTCTCGGATCATAAGAGCCCGCCCCTACTATCGGCGACCAGAACCCATCGAGCGAGACTGTGGAAACGGTAACGCCGGCCCTTGTCTGAATGCGGACATTGCTGTTTATGGTAGTGATACAATAATTGGAATCCACCGCCCCATGGGTATCCGGCGGAATAACTGTGCCGGGATCTACGATAGCTTCAAACGTATCTGTTGGTGAAGGAGACACCGGCAAAGAAGGCGGCGCGAAACCATAGTGCGGCACACCACCTGGGGGCGTCGGCCGGTAGAATATCAGCGAAGGGTCAGTTGCAGGGCCATGCGACGGACGCTCATTTTCATCCTCGTCATTTTCAGGCTCTTTCACCACCGCTGTTTCAGGATGCGCAATGAAGTAATTCATGAGGTCCGTAAAATTCATTTCGCCCCTGGTCTGCTCATGCCCGTGGCCCACAATTACCTGCGCGTAAACATGCAGATTTGAGCATACCAAAACACCGATCATTAGCGTGTAAAGTCTAATTAGTTTCATCCGCAATAATTATTTTTTGTAAAGATATGAAAGATTGGAATCAGGCTACAATGAATAATATTTTTTTCGGCTTTAAACCTTACTCAATTTATACGCATATTTATGCGTTTCCCTCTATCGGGTTGGCTCCCTATGGCCAACCTCAATAGGAAAAGCGCCCCACAAGAGAGCGCTTTTCCCTAAAGACTCATTCGGAATAAGATTACTTATCAATCACTACATGGAACACCACATGCCCTTCTCCTGCAGTAACACTCACAAGGTATATACCATTTGGCACTATGCTCGAAAGGTTTAGCTGCGCATTCACTTTGCCATTGCTTACGGCAGCCGTTTCCTTGTAAACGGTTTGCCCAAGCATATCGGTTACTGCTATGTCCACATGTTCGTCTGCTCCTGATCGCAGGGAACCTTTTATGGTAAATGACCCTCCGCTAGGATTAGGCGATAATGTGAGGCTGTTGATACCATTCCCAACTTGTGCAACACCGGCTGCGGCTACAGATACCGAAATCCCTCCGCTGGTCACTGTATTAGGCGTGGAGCAAGCAAAGCTGCTTGTCTCTTTACAGCTTACCATTTGTCCGCCCTGCAATGTATCGGTTATGTACATAGGCCCGCTTACACCCGGCACTGCTATACCGTCAATAAACCACTGGAATGTAGGTGCAGAACCCGCGCCGCTCGCAATAGCTATAAAGGTATCTACAGAGCCCTGCGCTATGCTGGACTGTGTCACAAACACAGACAGGTTATTCACTGACGGGCTGAAGACGTGCACAATAAAGATGCTGCTGACAACTACATTAGTTGTTACGCAGGGGTGATTGCTGGTCATCGTTAGCACCAGTGTATCACCATCGTGTGGCATATAAGTATAGTAAGGCCCGGTAGCCACATTCGTTCCATTCTCTGTCCAGAGATAGGTGGGCGCTGTTCCGCCATATACAGGCAACGCCGCAAACTGCGCAGTATCACCGGCACAAGTGGTATCTGCATGAAGTGAAGTGATGCTCACAGACGGCGTAACCGGAGCACTCATAGTAACAACAACAGTTGAGCTGGCAGTATCAGGCAATGCACATGAAGCGCTGCTGGTCAGCAATACGCTTACCACGTCGCCGCTGGCCGGTACATAAGTGTATGCTGCGCCCGCACCTGCAGTCAAGCCATTCACATACCATTGGTACGTTGGCGATGCCCCGCCATTAACCGGGTTAGCAAAAAAGGTATCTGCGCCCGAAGTACAAATGGTTATTCCCGGATCAGCCGAAATAGAAACCGATGGAACAACAGTAAAACCGGAACCCACTACCACCGTTACATATGCAGAAGTGGCGCCGCATCCATTCGCATTGGTGATTGTAACACGATAGTTATCCGCGGCGATCGCGGTATATGTCACGCCTGTTGCACCAGTGATATTACCTGCGCCATTTTGCCACTGAAAGGTGTACCCTGCCCCGGAAGAGGCGGTAAACAAGGCACTGCCACCCGCACAGATCGTATAAGTACCCGCAGGAGATATAGATGCAACCGGCAACGCATTTACAGTAAGTGTAGCAACAGCGCTGCCGCCGCAACCACTGGACACTGAATAGCTGATGATCGTCGTCCCCGCCGTTAGCCCGCTTGCTAATCCGCCTGCGCCGATAGTTGCAACCGTCGTATTGGAACTGCTCCAGGTACCTGCGGCTGTTACATCGCTGAGCGGAGTTGTAGCGCCCTGGCAAATGTTTCGCGTACCAGATATTGGGGCAACAACCGCGCCTGTATTAACAGTGACTACGATGGTTGCATTTGTAGTGCCGCAGGTGTTGCTCACCGAATAAGATATTAGCGAAGTACCCGCCGTCAAACCTGAAACAAGGCCCGCAGCGCTCACACTTGCCACTGCCGGGCTGCCACTGTTCCAGGTGCCGCCACCGGTTGCATCTGTCAACGGTGTAGTGCTTCCGGTACAAACCGTGGCTGTGCCTGTGATCGCAGATACCGTTGGCAAAGGATTTACCGTGATCACCTGTGTTACAGTGCCACCTGTGGCAACATAGCTAATGACCGAAGTACCTCCGGATACCCCTGTCAATAAACCTGAACCGGAAACAATTGTCGCTACAGCGGTGTTGCTGCTCGACCATGTCCCGCCCGAAGAACCGTCTGTAAGGGTTGTGGTTGCGCCCTGGCAAATAGAGAACGCACCATTTATAGGCCCTACTGTAAGCGGATTATTATTTAGCGTGAAGTTGTTGCTGTTGATATTGAAGAATACATTTCCATTACCCTTCACCTTTATCCGCGCAGTAGTTGATGATGTTGCCGGATTGGGCAGCACCACACTCGCCGTGCCGGTATTTGGGAAAGTTCCTACAGTATATGTCCATGTAAATCCGCCATCTGTTGACACATAAATATCCACATTAGCTGCGCTCACCGGAGCTACGTCTGTACCCACTACGTTCCATGTTATAGTTTGAGTAGAGCCTCCCAGGTAAACAATGCCTGTCGTTCCCTGGCTGGTCACTTTAAAGCCGGCTTTGGTAGGTGTCTGCACGGCGTTCAGGTGTATCGTATCATCAGGAAAATGGAAACAGCCGTAGCCGGATATAACGCCACGTGCTACATACTTGAAGGTAAGGTGGCGTGCAGTATCAGGCGCTTTTTCGCCTTCTGCGCCTTCTGTGCCTGCATTGGTCAGGACTCCGGAAAGCACCATGTTTATATTCGGGAAGATGCGGGTTGTAGTGTAAACGGGATCAAAGCTCCGGAAAATAGGTCCGTTAATATAGGTCTGGTTCAGCCTTTTGCCAAAATCACCCAGGTTCCATTGCAGCCACTGGTAGGTCTTTGCACTGTCTATCGTTGTTGAATCGACAGAAGTGGGACCAATAAGCTCGAACGGTGTCTTATAAGGGATGGAATAAGACGCTATAAAATGAGGCAGAGTGTCCACATGGTTTCCGGTGCTTGTAATAACCGCACATGCGTTTTCAGCACCATTGAGTTTGGTCACTATCTGCACAAGACTGGACGCGCTGAAATAAGGGTCACTATGGTACTGCAGATCATCAGGATTGCAAATACCTGCATAATCCATAATAGTTCCGCCGCTGCCGGGCTCGTAAGCACAAGATGAAACCGCATTGCCGGAACAGCTTCCGTCCGCATTGTTGTTAAAGGTGTGATTTGACCCATACTCGTGGCCCATTTCATGCGCTACATAATCTATATCATATCCGTCGCCGACAGGTGTTGGCGAGCCGGTGCAGCTTTGTGCCTTTGAGCCGGCATTACAAACTACGCCTAAAGACGACACCCCGCCGCCACCTGTGGTAAATACGTGGCCAAGGTCAAAATTTGCTGTACCGATAATAGCAGTTGCCGTTGTCTGGTTTTGTGTAAGACAGGCATTACCATTATTATCAATCGTCGCAAACGGATCATTACCATTTGTATGCCCTGCACAGCCAAAGATCAGCAGGTCTTCATTTGTACAGAAATTCATCTGTACAGAGAACTCACGGTTATACACTCCGTTAATACGGTTCATAGATGTGGTCATCGCGCTGAATGCCTGTGTTATCGTTGGCAGCACAATGCCCGTTGCTGCATTGCAGTAAAAACTATCCGCAGTTAATGCCAGCCGGTATGTTCTCAGGTTCCAGCCGTTCAACGTACGCGCCGCGCTGCGATGGGCATCGTGGCCGTCTGCATGCAGGTCTTGCGGCAGCAACTGCGTCTCCACACCGTGCGTCGGTGATACCTGGTCAGGGCTTTGCACTTCACACTTCATGAGCTGGCTGAATGTGCGCACTTCATCCTTTTTGTAATGGGCAAAATAATACCCGTCATGAAAGTGGTCGTAAGGATCAATGAACGCGGTTTTATCTGTCTGGAAGATCATCGCATGAAATCCGAAAACGGTAAAGTCGAGCTTCACCGTGATGCGCCCGTCGTCAACGGCTTCCCCTGTAAATGTTTTAATGTCGGGATACCTTGCAGCCAACGCATCAGGCATCATGGATGACTGCCATACCCTGAAGCTCCTGAACGTACCATCGGGCAATGGCAACAGGATGATCGCGCCCTGTTGGGGATCGGACGAAAGGCTCACCATCTGCGCTCGTAATTCTGTTTCATCCAATCGGTAACTGACATACGCGCGGGGATGAAATGGCATCAGCGATGCCGATGGCGCTCCTGAGGAAACCTCATGCCAGTAATTAACCGGCTGCCTTGTTACTGTTGTTCCCGCAGCCCGCGAACGGCTTTGGGCAACCGCATTTGCTGCATACAGGGCAACAACCGTAATAACTAAAAAGGTAAAGAACTGCTTCATTTTTGTTTGTTAGTTATAGTGTGGACAAAATATTACAACTCTAAATTACAAAAAATAAATCCCTGCTTATTGAATGTTTCCATATTTCCCCCTCGGCATATGAAATAAGACTGGTACCATTTCATCAGAAAGGCGTTCCTAGTGGAGCGCCTTTCTGATGAAATGCTATTGCTGTTATTATTTATCGATCACCACATGGAACACAACGTGTCCGTCTCCTGATGTGATGCTCACAAGGTACATGCCATTTGCGATCGTATTGCCCAGGTTTATCTGCTGGTTGATCTTACCATTGCTGGCTGCAACGGTCCTTGTATAAACCGTCTGGCCAAGCATATCTGTTATCGCTACAGTTGCATTCTGATCCCCTGCAGATAACAGTGAACCCTTTATCGTGAATGAACCTGCATTGGGGTTAGGCAGCAAAGTGAAGCTGCTGATGCCACTTACCTGCTGAACACCCGTTGGTGCAACCGAAACCAGGATACCACCGCTGGTCACCACATTAGGCTCAGAGCAAACAAAACTGCTCATTTCCCGGCAGTTTACTATTTGCCCATCCCGCAGCGAGTCTGTTATATACATAGGGGACGTTGCACCGGGAACCGGTGTGCCATTAATGTACCACTGGAATGTTGGCGCTGCACCTGCACCGCTTGCAACAGCGATAAATGTATCTACTGATCCCGACGATATGTTCGACTGCGTAACGAATACCGAAAGATCATTCACTGAAGGAGCAAACACATGCACTATAAAGATGTTGCTGACAGCAACATTCGTAGTAAGGCAAGGATAGTTGCTGGTCATGGTCAGTATCAGTGTATCGCCATCATGCGGCGGATAGATATAGTAAGGCCCTGTAGCTACGTTTATGCCGTTCTCCGTCCACAAGTACGTAGGGGCTGTGCCTCCAAAAACAGGTACGGCGGCAAACTGCACCGTATCACCGGCACAGGTGCTGTCGCCATGCACTGATGTAATGCTTACCGCCGGTGTCATCAGTGGGCTCACCGTGATCACGATACTTGTACTTGCGGTATCCGGTGTTGCACATCCTGCATTGCTGGTCAACAGACAGGTTACAATATCGCCGCCATTAGGCACATAAGTGTAAGTAGATCCCGCGCCTGCAACAATACCATTTACACTCCATTGGTAAACCGGGGCGCCGCCGCCATTTACCGGGTTGCCTGTAAATGTTTCTGATGGCGCCGGCATACAAACCGTATCACCAAGGCTCGATGTAATACTAACGGAAGGAACTACAGCCGTGGTACCTACCGTCACGGATACCAAAGCAGATGAACCGGAGCAACCATTTGCATCGGTAGTCACCACACCGTAATTTTCAGTAGCGCTTGCACTGTAAGTAGCGCCTGTAGCGCCGGTAATATCCGAGCCACCTGCCTGCCACTGATAGCTGATGCCGGTGGCCGATGTAGCGCCAAGTGATGCGCTTGCCCCAAGGCAAAGTGTAATAGGTCCGGCCGGGCTGATCGTAACTGTTGGAAGTGCATTTACGGTAACAACAGCTGTAGCGCTTGACGTACAACCTGAAGTGGTCACTGCATAACTTATCGTAGCAGTACCTGCACCTGTACCTGTCACCGCACCTGTGGCATCAACAGTAGCAACCGCAGGAGCGCCGCTGCTCCACGTGCCCGCAGGCTCGGTATTGGAGAGATCCGTCACGCTGCCAAGACATACTGATAGAGTGCCTCCAATAGCGGATACTGCTGTAGGGCCTGAAACAGTCACTATTGTAGTAGCATAAGCAGTACCGCATGTATTTGTTGCCGCATAAGAGATAAGAGCTGTCCCTGCAGATATGCCGGACACAAGGCCAGTAGCATCAACCGTTGCTACCACAGTGTTTCCGCTGCTCCATACGCCGCCGGTAGTCGCATCTGTAAGTGGCGTTGTCAGCCCGATACATACAACACCAACACCGGTGATCGGCGCAGCTGATACAGAATTAACAGTCACAGCTACAGGCAATGAGGTGCTGTCGCAACCCGATGTTTTGTATTCCATAACCGTATAGCTGCCGCCTGCGCTTGCAGTATAGCTGGAAGTTGTGGCGCCTGGTATTGCTACCCCGCCAAGCTCCCATTGATAGTTGAGCCCGGTAGCGGTATTTGCATTTAATATTACACTGCCCGGTGAGCAGAATGTTGTTGACCCTGCCGGGGTAATAACCGAAGGAGGTGGAGTGCATATCGGCCCATCTACAAGGAAGTATCTCGAGAAGCCGGTGAATGTGCCTTTGAAGCCTACATAGTTAGAGCCGGTAAGCAATGTTGGTGTTACCTCTATAGAGTTGGCCGGTGTTATCGTAGCATCGGTAGGCTCATCTGTTTTCAGCAGGAATAAAGTACCTGCCGCAACACCATTCAACTCCGTATTCGTCAGGTACATGGTAATATCATAAGTAGTTATCGAAGCGCTCAATGATGGCGTCACCGATATTTCCTTCAGCGACCTGTTGATCGAAGAGAAAACGGCGGGTACAAAACCTACGCCGCCTTGAGTAACTGTAGCATTCGTACACCCGAGATTATAAGTGACGTTATTAAGGCCTGCTATCAGGGATGTATCCCCGGTGGTAGTATAGAAATATACCTCTTCGCCTGAATTTACAAGCCAGGTTTCTGTACTTCCAGCCACGGTTTCAATATGCGTAGGCGGTACTGTTTGTTTAAACCGTACCACGGGGCGTGCGGTATTCTGGGTGGCCGCATTGTACCCCAGCGTACAGCCGGTACCAGTTCCTGTATTTGATATATTATTGTCAAATACCACTCCGCCTTCCTGTATACCGTCCATCTTATCGTTTCCGGTGAACGCCGCAGCGTTTTGCCCGTAGCATATTTCTACAGCCACATTGCTGACTCCGTCCCATGCGAAATTGGTCGTAAAATTAATGGAATCCATCCCCAGATTAGTGGTCACATTGCCAGTAAACACTGTGGTTAGGCCGGTCGCAAATGCGGTGCCCAGGTCGGCAATAGCAGTATTGCCCATGCTGATGGTATAACCAATATACGGAGCCGTAGATGCCTTGGTTGTAATGTTGAAGGCGATCTGCGATAATGGCGCGCCTTTTCGCACACCCGCAGCGGACAGCTCGCTTGCGTACAGCAGGAACTGCTGATGGGCCCGTCTGTCCAGACCGGTGAATGCAGATGTCAGATTGGAAGTCACGAGGGTCCCAGCGTTAAGTATAGGATAATTGACACCTCCCAATAAAGGAACACTATCATCATTATCTATATACACCTGCATGGTATCATTTGTAGGCGATATTGATGCATCGCTGCCTCCTGCACTGAGTGTAAATGCCAGCCTGAAACTCTTGCTGTCGTTAACAGCGCCATTGTCAGCGATGGTCATACTGAGATACTGAGTGGATGTATCCCCCGGCGCCCACGAAAGTGTTGATACCAGTAGCTGGTAATCAACCCCCACAATGCCGGTACCTCCGGGAGCAATGAGCACATTCACAGTTGGTGTGCCGCCAGTGATCGCCGGGCCAAAAGGCTTCATGCCAATTGAGATCGTCTTAACAGCGGGACATGAGGTAGTTGGTACTTTCTCAGCAATATGCTGAACTGTGTTTACAAAACCGATCTGTGGGGTGCATGGCACAAAATTAGCGCCTACACCCACGGCATACCACGCGGCCGTAACTGCCTGCACCTCATTTGAGCAGGCACCGTAAAGCGTAGTGGCGGCGGCAATGGATGTTGTTCGCAATACGGGGTAAGTAGCATTATCGGCAAGTATCAGTTCTGTCTGATAAAGGATATTCTGCGAAATTGTAAAATCCTGGCCCGCTACGGTATAGCTGTTGCCAAGGTCATTTGTTCCGGATCCGCCCTCGGTCAGTAAGTAGTACCATTTACTGATAACACCCATATTCGTATGCACGCCACATTGATCATTCCCACCGCCTGGCGTACAGGTAGTTACACTATACCAGTTGGTGCCAAGGTATGTATCTGGCAGCCCGAACAGCTTCGGATAATCCAGCCTGCGCAGCGGCGTGCCGCAGCCTATCTCTTCGCCCATCCACCATGTTTGTTTTGGCACAGCATCCACTTCGTGCGGGTTGCCCCAGTTTTCTATCGTAGCGCCCCAGCAGTCACTGAGCCCTTCGTCTATACCTCCCGACTCCTTCGAATAGATGAGGTTACACGTAGCCTGGCACACGCCATGGCCTATTTCGTGAGCGGTAACATCAAGACTTACAAGCGGTGTAAATCCCCCGCCTGCGCAGCCAGATCCGTCTCCATAGGTCATTTCAGTGCCATTCCAGTAAGCGTTATCATAATTGTTGCTGTAGTGCACATATTGCAGCAATACTCCATTAAGATTATCCCAGCTCAGGCGTCCCTGTACATTCTTCCAGTAATCATACACTATTTCAGCTCCCCAGTGTGCATCCAGCGCCACGGTATCGGCGGTTGACGTCGGCCATGTGTCAGCTGCGCTTGTATATTCCAGGGCAGTGGCATAGTTGGTGCCGTGGTTAAGGTTAAAGGTATGCACTCCGTTCCCTCTCGTAGAGTCAAACAGCTCATAAGTAGCGCCTACATGCGACGTCTGGAAGGGCACTACCCCGCTATATTCCGAGTGCCCCGTTACCGCAGTGTGTTTGATAAGCGAGTTTGAAAACAGCATTTTACCGGTTACAGCATCTATATACACCACCTGCCGGCTCATTGGCCGTATCGCATATATATTGAACGACCATGCCAGGTGCAACTTCCGGTCGTCTTTGCCGCTGGAGTAGTCTTCTATCAACTCCAACTGGCCTTTCGGCAGGTAAGAAGTGTCAGGATTGTTAGACATTGCCTTAATACGGCCTTCCTCAGCAGGGTCCTGCCACATGTATTTTTCAGCTCCTACATAACTCAGCGCATTTGTAAACGCAGCACTGGCGCTGATTGCCGGCACTGTAGAAAATGAGTTATCTATCGGGTAATAGTTGCCCGTGATAAAACTTACTTTACCATCTTTGCTCATTAATGTATAGCTGCCGTACGACACCTTGATACCTTTATAGTACTCAGTATAGCGGTCGGAAGTGACCTTCATTTTGGTAGTAGTGGAATATTGCAGCTGCATATGCGTATTCACGCCATCCATTCCCAGGTATTTCATGAAAATGTCACGTGACTGGGCAGGTTTCCAGTTTGCGTTCTGTGAAAACGAGATGGACACAGGCGTATGATCTGTCTTATTTCTTTCTATAGATAGGATGGTCTTGTCGGCATTTGTTTGCTGCGCACTTACAGTTGTGCCAAATAACAATGTACATACAGGTAAAAGCAGCGCATAATTTCTCATCATGCTCTTCGTAAAGAAATACATATACTCAGTATTTTTATGGTTGGAAATAATAACTCGTAATTTAACAAAGCTATGTAAAAAATCACCCAATGAGGGGTGAAAGCCAGTTATTTAGTGGCGAATAACCCTTCAAATAAAAAACAACGACAATGTGTGTCCGAGGCCATCTATTTTGCATATAAATTAAAAAACCACGCTTACATTTGAGTATTCAAACGCTGTTTGAGTACTCTGAACGAAACTAATGATGAAAAAGATACGGATTCTGTCTGTGATTGTAGCGGTGGTAGTTTGTTCTTTTACGCTTGGCAAACAGGCCACCACTTACCGCACACATTACGTCAATGCACTCAGCGGTTTTGAAGAAGCCACCCATACTTTATACAACACCATAAAGAACACCGACTGCGCCTCCGCTCCCGGCAAAGCACAGATAAAACAGGAGATTGGCAACGCGCGGCTGAAAATGAAAGGGATAGATATATGGCTGCGCTACCTGGAACCTGTTGCCTATAATAAGATCAATGGCCCGCTGCCCGTGGAGTGGGAAAATGAAGTATTTGAAAAGTTTGAAAAACCATACCGCAGGGAGGGAGCCGGACTGTCGTTAGCGGAGCTATACCTCGATAACCCCACTATAAATAAAGACACCTTGCTGCAACTGGTGCAGCAATCACTTACTGCCATCAAAACATACCAGGCCGATTCTATAACCGGGCAGCTGGATACTTTCGATCATTTCTTCCTTGCCAACAGGCTCTTCCTGCTCAACCTGGCCGCTGTCTATACCACCAGTTTCGAATGCCCCGACCCTAAAAATGTGGTCCCGGAACTCCAGTCTATGCTTGCCGAAATAAAAAGTATCTGCTCTGATTTCAACGTGTCCTTCCCGGCAACACCTCTTACTAACGACTACCTGGCTCTGTACGATAAAACCATATCCTTTGTCAACGCCCAGCCCACAGACTATACACAGTTCGATCATTACACATTCATCAAAGACTATGTCAATCCGCTCTTTGCTATTAACCAAAAGCTCATTAATGCGTATGGCGTAATGTCAAAAAGCTATAACGACTATACCTTGAACAATGATGCGCCCTCCATTTTCGATAAGGCGCTCTATACACCACAAAACTCGAAAGGGATATTTTCACTGGTAAAAGATCCCGCGACACTGGAAGAAATAAAGCACATAGGCAAACTGCTGTTTTACGATCCCATTCTCTCGGGCAATAACCGGCGCAGCTGCATATCCTGCCATAAATCCACACAGTATTTCACAGACACTGCTGTGCAGACCAGTATGCAGTTCAACGAAAAAGAAAGGCTCACAAGAAATACACCTTCGCTGGTAAATGTGATCTACAATCACCTGCTGATGCTGGATGGCAAGCACATTTCTTTGCAGGCACAGGGCAGGGCCGTAATGACCAACCCAATAGAGATGGGCGGCAATGAACACGATATTGTTACCAAGGTGCTGAGCTGCAAGGAATACAAAACAGCATTCAAAAAATTTGCTAAGTTAACACCAGAAGCAAAAGATGTTTCCTTCGAACACATCGTCTCCGCAGTCACCTATTATTACAGCGAGTTCAGCAACTACTATGCGCCGTTCGATGATGCCATGAACAGCAATAAACCTGTTAGCACAGAAAGTATAAAAGGCTTCAATCTGTTCATGGGTAAAGCCCGGTGCGCAACCTGCCACTTCGTTCCGCAGTTCAACGGGGTGAAGCCGCCTTATATCAGCTCTGAGTTCGAGGTACTGGGCATACCTTCCGACACCACCTATCATACCCTAAGCGAAGACCGCGGACGATATGAGGTAAACCCCGCCGATGAAACAATGCACGCCTTCAGGACCGGATCTATTCGAAACGCAGCATACACCAAGCCATACATGCACAATGGCGTCTTCACCACATTGGAGCAAGTTGTGGATTTTTATGATGCCGGCGGCGGCATGGGAAAAAAGCTCCCTGTCGCCAACCAGACCCTTTCTTCCGACTCATTAAAACTAAGCAGTTCGGAAAAAAAAGAATTAATTTCGTTCATGCATTCGCTGAATGAAAAGATCATTTTCCAGATGCCGCCCGAAACATTGCCTGCATCTTCCAGCAAGGAACTCAACAGCAGAAAAGTTGGCGGCGAATACTGAGTAACGAAAAATAACACCGATGAAAAAACAATACCCGGCCCTTTTATTCATAGCTGTCTGCGCTGCATTTATGCAATGTAAGAGCAGCAGCAAGATCACTTACAACATCCCCACTACCCTGTCAAAAACACAACACGATGAGCTGCTGGACAAATGCAAGAAGGGCAAAGAACTCTTTAAGGCAAATTGCTCCGGCTGCCATGGCATTTTCACCGCAGGGAAGGATGGCATACCCAATTTCACTGCTACGCAAATAGATAATTACTCTGCCCGCTTCCTAAGGCACGATCCAAAAAACCATGCGGTAACCAAAGAAATGAGCCCCGACCAGATGAATGATGTGCTCATGTTCCTGCGCTTCCGGAATGTGAAAAAGGCAGATAATACAGCGGAAAAAAAAGCTAACCCTCCCCTGCATCAGTAACTTCCCTCGCCAGGATCCTTCCGGCATGCACATTATTTTTCTATTACAAAATGTATTGTGCTCCGCCCGGTGCCACTGACAATGTTTAGCAGATAGACACCATTTGCGAAATTCTTATCAAGTTGTATTTTTTCATCCAGAAGACCGCTTTTCGTCACGGTTTCTCTTTTAAAAACCACCTGCCCAAGAATATCGGCAATTTCTATAAAAATCGCCCTATCAACGGCAACTTCAAACGACCCTTCTAAGGTAAACTGGCCTTTATTGGGATTTGGCACCAACAATATTTGCCTCGCGTCTCCAGTGTATTGAGTAATGCCGACAGGCACAACGTGCAGTTTAACATCATTAAATGAAGTATATCCACAAGGGCCGAAGCCTACCACCCTGCACGAAACAGAATCATTGTTTGAAAAATCGTTTTCATAAAAGATTGTCGATGTAGCACCCGAAATTATTGTCGAATTGACGATCCATTGGTAAGAATTAATAGGAACGCCATTTGTAATAATGGCTCTGAAAGTATCGGTTTCCGACGGATGAATAGTAGTTCCTGGCGAAGATATGATCTCAACAGCTGGCATTAAAGAAGAGGTATCGACGTTCATAATTATATGATTGCTCGACACCGTATCGTTGACTTTACAACGAAGGCTGCTCACCAGCCGGCAAAAAATATTATCACCTTCTGCGGGCACTAAACTGAGCGTTAAACCAGATGATATAAACGCCCCGTTCCGCGACCACATATATATGGGCAGAAGACCAGCATTAACACCTAAGGCTGTAAAGATGGCCCCAGTACCCGTGCACACCGTATCTCCCGGATCAACAGAAATGTGCACAGAAGATGTATCTGTATGTATCACCGTCATGGTGTCTGCATCCACTACAGTCGAGGGAATTGCACAAGCCGCACTGCTGGTGAACATTACTTTTACCGAATCTCCATTAATTGGAACATAGCTATAGATCGAACTGGTAGCGCCTGCAATAATTGCCCCGTTCACCTTCCATTGGTAGGCCGGCACAAGCCCTCCATTCAACCCTGCCGCGGTAAAGAGTACTGAGGTGCCGGAACAAACCGTATCGCCCGTTGAATTGCTTACGGTAACGGAAGGTATTGTAACAGCATTGACGGTAACTATTACGGTCGAAGCACACCCTGTAGGCAGCTCATAAGTAATAATGGCTGTACCTGGAGTAACGCCTGTAACGACACCTGAGATAGAGCCAACTGTGGCAGCCGAACCGCAACTCCAGTTGCCACCGGAAGTAGCATCTGTAAGTGTTATTGCGAGACCAACACAAACTTCACCCGGCCCGGAAACAGATAAAGGCAGTGCATTGACAGTCACAATAGCCGTAACAAAACCACCCACGGGGAATGTATAAGTAATTACTGCTGTCCCGGAAATTAAGCCGGTCAAATTTCCCGATCCATCTACCGATGCATTAGCACTGGCGCTGCTCCATGTACCCCCTGCCTCCGTATCGCTTAGCTGGGTTCCCGCACCTACGCATACACTCATCATACCGGCAACAGGTGGCGTTGGATCGACTGTGAACACCATTGTCGTATAACAACCAGAGCCCAGGCTGTAAGTAATAACAGACGTCCCTGCCGAGATGCCCGTAATTAGCCCTGACAAGGAACCAGCCGCTGCGTTGCCATTACTGCTTGCCCATATACCTCCGCCCGTCATATCACTTAATGTAACCGTGAACCCGGAGGAGACAATATTGATCCCCAATATCGAAGATGGCAATGGGTTTACAGATATTATTCTGGTAACTGTTGTAGTGCCGCACTCGTTCGATACAGAATAGGATATTGTTGCTACCCCTGTACTTAACCCGTTTACTGTACCCGAAGACCCTACAGTCGCAATGCTCGCAGAACCGCTGCCCCATGTGCCGCCCGCCACATCGTCACTCAGGAGAATTGCCGATAGCTGGCAAACATTGTCCGCACCGTTGATAGGGATAACTGAAGGCAACGGATCTACTGTTACAACTTTAGTTACAGATGCATCGCCGCATGAGTTGGTAGTTGTGTAGGTAATAATTGCCGTTCCACCTGATAGTCCTGTCACTACACCAGTAGTGCCCACGGTGGCGATCCCTGTTGCACCGCCACTCCAGGTACCTCCCAAAGCCACATCGCTGAGCAGTGTTATTGCGCCCCCCGCGCACACTTCGGCGCTTCCGGTAATGGGACCCGCATCTGGCAAAGGATTTACTGTAACCACTTGAGAAGCCGTAGCATTACCGCAACTATTCGTTACACTATATGAAATAATTGAAATGCCTGCAGATACACCCGTTACAACACCCGTTGAACCTATAGCAGCAACGATGGTTGTTGCGCTGCTCCATGCACCGCTGCCAATACTGCCGAGATCAGTTAGTGCAGTTGTAGCTGTAGGGCAGACACTAAACATGCCCGATATAAGACCTGCGTTTGGCAGTGGATTTACCGTTACTACCTTGGTAGCTGCAGCCACGCCGCAGCTGTTTGTAACTATGTATGATATCGTCGTCATCCCGGCAGCGACACCCGTAACAATACCAGTAGAACCTACAGCGCCAAACCCGGCAGCAGTGCTGCTCCATACGCCACCAGCAGCCAGATCGCTAAGCACTGTTGCCGCGCCACCAGCGCATACTATTGCGACACCTGTGACAGAGCCTGCATTTGGCAAAGGATTTACTGTGACCACTTGTGTCGCCGCAGCCAAACCGCAACCGTTTGTCACTGTATAAGAAATACTTGCCGTACCTGCCGCGACACCAGCAACAATGCCCGTTGTCCCAACCGTCACGAACGCGCTGGCAGCACTGCTCCATACCCCACCGGCAGCAACATCGCTAAGTGGTGTATTTGCCAATACGCAGACTATCGCCATACCGGCAATCACACCTGCGTCCGGCAACGGATTTACCGTAACGACCTGCGAAACTCCAGCAATACCACAACTATTACTCACTGTATATGATATAACAGATGTACCCGCTGCAATGCCAGAAACAATGCCTGCCGAACTCACTGTGACAAACCCGGTATCAGTGCTGCTCCACACACCGCCGCTCGCAGCATCGCTGAGCAGGGTTGTTGCACCACCTTCGCATACTACCGGAGTACCGGTTATAACTCCGGCATTGGGCAGCGGATTTATCGTAACGGACTGTGTAGCCGCATCTGTACCGCAGCTGTTATTGACCGTGTAAGAAATAGTAGATATACCCGTAGCTAAACCGGTAACAATACCCGTTGACCCGACCGTAGCAAACACAGGAGCCGTACTGCTCCATGTACCGATGCTTACAACATCGCTTAGATTGGTTACTGCACCGCCTTCGCAGACCACAGCAACACCTGTTATTATCCCCGCATTTGGCAACGGATTAACTGTTACTACCTGGGTAGTAACAGCAACCCCGCAACTATTGGTGACAGTGTAGGAAATGGTTGCAGTCCCGGCTGCAATGCCAGTAACAATACCAGTTGAACCGACCGCAGCAACAGCCGCATCTGTGCTGTTCCAGGCTCCGCCGGCAGAAGCATCTGTGAGCTGAATTGCAGCGCCACCTTCGCATACTATTGCTGCACCTGTTATCATCCCTGCATCTGGCAATGGGCTTACGGTCACTATATTGGTAGCCGCAGCAATGCCGCAACTATTAGTAACCGAATAAGAGATAGTAGCTATGCCCGCCGTTACGCCACTGACAATGCCAGTAGATCCCGCAGTTGCAATACCTGTGTCAGTACTGCTCCACACACCGCCGCCGGTTGCGTCAGTGAGCTGCGTAGTTGCGCCGCCTGCGCATATAATTCCTATACCGTTTATAGCGCCTGCATCCGGCAATGGGTTGACCGTAACGATCGCTGTAGCAGCAGCTGAGCCGCAGCTATTTGTTACAAAATAAGATATGATACTGATACCTGCCGACACCCCTGTTACAAGTCCGGATGTACCTGCCGCGGCCACTTCCGGCGACACAGAACTCCAGGCGCCACCTGAAACACCATCTGTCAAAGAAGTAGTTGCCGCAACGCATACTACAGGCGTTCCCGAGATAGACCCGGCACTGGGCGGTACATTTACGGTGACCACTATAGTTGCAGATGCCGAACCGCAACTATTCGAGACACTGTAGGATATCGTTGCGGTGCCAAATGAAACACCTGTGACAAGGCCAGAAGATCCCGCAGTTGCAATACCTGTGTCAGTACTGCTCCACACACCGCCGCCCGTTCCGTTATCACTTAGCAACGTCGCAAACGAAGAGCATACCGTTAGAGCGCCCAATATCGTGCCGCCATCTATTGAAGGATTAACCGTAACGACCTGCGTTGCCGCCGCAATGCCGCAGCTATTGGTTACAGCATAGGATATAGTCGTTGTGCCGGCAGCAAAACCGGTAACAATACCGGTTGAGCCAACCGTCGCGGCACCTGTAGCTGTGCTGCTCCAAACTCCGCCGACGGTAGCGTCACTAAGTGTGACAGACGATGTTGGGCAAACTGTAGCCGTACCCGTCACTATTCCTGCAACAGGTAATGGATTTACTGTGACGAGTTGTGTCGCAGCGATTGTACCGCAGCCGTTAGTCACTGTATAGGATATGTTGGATATACCCATTGCCACACCGGTCACAATGCCTGTTGATCCAACTGTGGCAAAACCCATCGCGGTACTGCTCCAGATGCCCCCACCTGTGACATCAGTGAGAGGCGTTGTTGCTCCGCCGGCACATACGATAGCGATACCTGTGATCGCACCAGCTTCGGGCAAGGGGTTTACGGTTACGACAGCCGTTGCTGATCTGCAGCTTGCCGGTGAAGTAAAAGCTATTGTAGTAGTCCCTGCCGCTATCCCCGACACCACACCTGCGGAACTTACAGTACCAATAGCGGGGTTGGATGAAGTCCAAATACCTGTGCCAACATCACTCAGCGTTATATTCTTACCCGCACAAACACTCGCCGACCCAGTGATCGGATTTGGCAAGGGGTTTACAGTTATGGTCATTGTTGCTACTCCCCAGCCCTTGTTGTACACGATAACGGCTATGCCTGCCGAAACGCCTGTTACGGTGCCGCTTGTCAGGTCCACTGTGGCAATGGCCGTATTGCTGCTTCTCCATACGCCACTGCCAGTATCATTTAGCGTAGTTGACGCGCCTACACAAATATTGGTGAGACCGGTGATCTGGGCCATATTTGGGAACACCTGCTGAAAACCTTGTGTCAGCAGCACACTATCCGACCGAAAGGAAGCTGTCGCAGGCTCTCCGATAGTAGCAGTCAGCATATAGCCTGTGCTCGTATCAGATCTGCCACTCGTTGTCAGCACCCTAAGCGGAGCTATCTGTGCGTGCGATACGATACCCGCAATACACAGCATCAACAAAAAAATGATCCGCTTGTTAAGCATAAGCAGTTTGAGGAAAGTCAACTAAATTCTAAGGCACTATATTAAATTCAATGGCGGAAATAAAAGCGCGCGACCCGGTACTGGCATAGGTAATACCAATTAGACATTAAAAAACGGCACTAAAGCTATTCATATAATAGTCGAAGGATGTGAGCGTTTTTATAGTTTCATTTTCAATGCTTTTTACTAGATCGGCAACTTTATCAGA
>CAIRTW010000068.1 GCA_903881585.1 uncultured Bacteroidota bacterium
ATACGCCGTATTCACCG
The DNA here is from genome assembly GCA_903881585.1 of uncultured Bacteroidota bacterium. Classification (GTDB taxonomy): domain Bacteria; phylum Bacteroidota; class Bacteroidia; order Chitinophagales; family Chitinophagaceae; genus Nemorincola. The sequence goes on from CAIRTW010000068.1 coordinate 18, forward strand.
GCCGCGCATCCCGCCAGGAGTTCTGGATGTTTTTCCTCTTCAATGTCATTTTTGGCATTATATTAAGCATCGTCGACAATGTGGCCGGCACCACTTATTCTTATTATACCGCCAGTAATTTACCCTTCAAAATGGGATATATACAAGGCTTTTACAACCTGGTTGTGCTCCTTCCCAATCTTGCAGTGACTGTGCGCCGCCTGCACGATGTAAACAAGAGCGGCAAACTGCTCCTGTTAGTTTTAGCGCCAACTGTCTTGTTGTTTTTAGCCGCCTTCTCCGGCGCATTTATGCTGGTGGTGCTATTGTTCCTTGTTCTGATGGGGTTGTGCATCTGGCTGATCGTGCTCTACTGCACAGAAGGCACCCACGGGCCAAACAAATACGGCGAAGACCCTTATGGGCGCGGATTTAAATTTTCTTTTGAAGAGGATGCACCCGCAGATGAACAGTAATGCCAGTCCCCATCGTAGGCTGTAAAGATCGCCTTGGTGAGCTTCGCGGAACCATGGTGCCGTTTTTTATTTGTAGCTCAATGGTACTTCGGATGGCATGTTATTAGAAACACATATCCATCAAAGAAATTTACCTGTTTTACTCACACAGCCTGATCTTTATACGTCAATATTATAAAAGCCTCTTATGCCTAAAAACCAAACCTAAGTAATGAAACAGCAAAAAATATTCTTCGTCACGTCCTTAGTGAATCGCGCCCTGATCATTACTTTCTTATTGTTTCCATTTGCTAGCCAAAGCCAAGTATGGCAGTGGGGCCGGATGGGAAGGTGTCTGAATGGCAACGGCAGTGGATATACTGTTGTTACAGATGCAGAGAGTAATGTATATGTAGGTGGTAATTATTTTGGCGGTAGCATTGCTTGGGGAACTGACACCATTTATAACAGCGTGCCCCCAAGCCTTAGTGACGCGGCTTTTATTGCAAAATATAATTCGGCTGGAGCTCTTTTGTGGATGAAGAGTTATGGTATTGGTGACCTTACAGGTGAAATGATGTCAATAGCCGTAGATGCATCTGGTTTTATTTACATTGCCGGATACTTTGGCGGCTCCAGTTACATTTTGGGTTCCGATACCCTTTTAAAAAGTGAAGTTTCTGGTTCGGCGATGTTTGTCGCCAAGCTCAATGACGTTGGGGATGTTATATGGGCAACAACGCCAGTGGCGGCGGATACTGGTGGTACGTACGTTAGTTCAATCGCTGTCGATGATGCCGGCAATGTGTATGTAACGGGTGACTTTGCCAACTGGGCAGTTTTTGGTTCTGATACACTTAGAGATGATACCCATTCCTTCATAGATTACCCATTTATCGTAAAGTATGATGGATCAGGCAATGCATTATGGGCAAAACAGAGTGCTACCGGAAATAACGATGGAAGTCCTCGTATCGCTGTTGACAGGCATGGCAATGCATATATTGCCGGCATCTATGGTAGTCCTGGAATTGTGTTTGGGAGTGACGCACTTGCCACATACCCGGGTTACAGTTCCTTCCTGGTAAAATACAACACAGACGGTTACCAGATATGGGCAAAAAGAAACTACGCAGCTGTGGGAGCTCTTGGAATCAGCAAAGCGGGAGATGCTGTTGTTATTGGAGGTTTTTTTTCTGATACGTTGATAACCGGTAGCGATACGATCATTCATGGCAGCGATACAACTTTTAATGGATTCACAGCAAAATTTGACCCGTCCGGCAGTGAGCTTTGGGCAAAAATTATAACCGGAAGTTACCCTTACACGAATGCTGTGTGTGTTGACGATGCCGACAACGTTTATGTTACTGGTGATTTTGGCTCTGCTCCCGGAGACACTATAAATGTGAGTGGTATCAGCGTTGAATGTACCGCCGATGGAGGAGGTATTTACGTAGCAAAATATACTAGTGCTGGCGACGTAATATGGGCCACCCCGGCGAGCGGCGGCGGAGCCATTCCACTCTCTATCTCCTGCGATTCTCCCGGCGCTAATATTTTTATTACCGGCGATTTTAGCACGACACCAATTGTTTTTGGCTATGATACTTTAGACTGTTCGGGCGATCCCCGTGATCAAGTATTCGTTGCAAAAATAAACGCAACCGCGTTATCTGTTCCTGAAGCCTCTGTTTTACCGGTATCTGTTTATCCCAATCCCGCGCAGGATGAACTAACAATTTCATGCGTGAATAAAATAACCTCCGTTACTATCACCGATCTTATGGGCAAAACTGTATCCGATCATTGTTTCAGCTCATCGCTGGTGCAGGTAGCGGTTTCAGAGCTTACGCCAGGCATATACTTCGTTAAAATAAACGGCACCCAAGTCCGGAAATTTATAAAACAATAGTTTTCTTATGTCACTATCCTCTGTTGAGCCTAGTGTCCCAAAAATGAAAGAGTTAACACAATGCTAGTTGTGCGCAATCTCCCGATTGCCATGCATGAGACATTTCCTAGCGAATAGGTCGCACCTGCTATAGCCTGTACTGAGCGAGCCGAAACCGGGCAGTACCATGTAGTCCTGCCTATCCTATAATCCAAAAATCCTGGTCCAAATTTGTGAGAATCTTTATTTGCCACCGATCATTTTCCATCCTAACTTTGTGCCGGATTTGACCATTTTCCGGCACGTTTTTCAACCCGCCTTCCCAAGCCAATCAGGGCAGCTTCAGTCTTAGCTACAAAATTCTGCCAGCTGCAAAAACTTGAATTACCCACGGGAACCTGTCCTGAGCTTGCCGAAGGATGCCCCACTCAGGCGCACATGGGGCGCAAACGGGACATCGGCTAATACATAAATTACTAAAAGACAATAGTTTAGAATTCTAAAATGCCCCATATTATTTCATTTTTTATTTACAAGCAAATGGGGCATTACCTTCAGCGAGATCAAAATCAGAAAGTTACCCACATGAGCAGGAAGTGAGCAAGTTTTGAGCACTTACGCAAGTAAACCCCCTACGCGCTTGTGGATGATTTTTGTACAACCAATTGAATATCAATATAAAATCACAACAAATCGATAAAATACAAAAATCCGGAAAAAGTGAGCAACAATAAAATGTAACCTTCGCGCCCAATCTACATTCCACGGCCCAATCGGGCCGCACGCTTTGCTGCGGGGCCAAATAGTGTTCCTCGTTGAGCGTCGTTTCCAAAATAAAACGGACGATACTATCCAGTGGCGCGTTTCCCATTTTTTATTAAAAAACTAACGCCGGCCTGTTTTTTTACGTCTATATTAATGTTGGTTACCCCAATGCTTTTTACTTTAAATCAGCTACCATGACAAAAACGCTACTTACATTATTGTTACTGTCATCTACCTTTTGCCATGCGCAAACCATTACCACATATGTAGGTAGTTACGATCCATTGGGTTTGGCTACCGACGACAGCAGCAACCTGTACATTTCCAGCTACGGCAATAATATAGTGCAAATGGTAAACAGATCGGGGGTTGTATCAAC
>CAIRTW010000069.1 GCA_903881585.1 uncultured Bacteroidota bacterium
TCACCCGTCATCAATCACGATAAAATTTGTCACTTAGCCAATTTGCCGGATTGTTTTGTATGTAATGCCTTATCCGTTCATACGATTCATTATCTCTTATAATATGGTCATGATAGCGCTCCTGCCAGCCAAAATCAGCATTTATCTTTCGCAACTGTTTAGTCACTGAAGCCTTAAAACCGCCAACTATCGCCCCAAGATTTTTTGATTGGATTCCAAACTCATTGTTTTTTCGCTGTTCATTATAACCGTTTTCCCCAATGCTGATGATACCATGAAAATGATTGGGCATTACTACAAATTCACCAAGCGTAATATTCATATCCGGCCTGATTTCTGGTGTCTTGATCCATTCGCGCCGGACAACGATGCCACAATCGTTCAGGACCATCTCTTTGCTTTGAATTTTACCAAAATAATGAAAGCCCTCTTTGGTGCAAATAGTAATAAAATAAGAGGCGGCTGAATGATAATCCCAGTTCTTGGCACGTGCAGTTTCTATGCGATATTTATTGTTGAATAGGGTCATCGCCGCTTATAAATGTATGTTAGAACTGGATTTGTTGTTCGTAAATAGGAAGGATCCACCCCTCTGCGTACTGAATATTTTTTGTCCGATACTACTGCAAATGACAAAGAAATGTAGTCGCCAATACCACATACACACAAGTAGAGACGGGATGCATCATTTGTGGTGTTGTAGAGACGGGATGCATCCCGTCTCTACCAGCAATAATATCTCTACACACCGCAGTACCTCTGCACTGCATCACCCCTACTAGCTATAATATCTCTACACACAGCATCACCTCTAAGCAATACCACATACAAAAACACAACTAATCATGCGAATACATAATAAACGTCGTCACCAGGTCTCCCATTATCACCACCTTGCTGCTGCTGTTCTTGTCTATCCTTGCATTTCTATGAAGGCCTAGCGGAGCAAATGCCTGGTTGGCGGCAAGAGAATAAGGCGCATCAAAATCATAAGATCCTGAGTTTGTAAAATAAGGCATCTGCTCCGGCTGTTTCCTTTTTAGCTCGCTGAGGCTGAAGGACATAATAAGCACATTTCTGTCTATGGGTGATACTTGGAAAGCTACAGTATTGTTAGCGCCATAATTTGAAATAGATACCTGACAAAATCCTTTTCCAGTACATGGACCACCACCCGGAGGAGGATTTCCAAAACTTGCAGTAACAATAATTGTTGAATAAGCAGCGTGCGGCGCACCTGGATTTGTGTGCGTGAGCGTAATACTATCTGTCGCCGAATTTAAAAGATCTGTGTTCATACGATTTTGTGGTTTTAAATGTAAAAATATTTTCAATGTAAGGTATGCAGCATTCTTATATAAAACAAGAAATGCAATACCGTTTAATGACGGTATCAGGTAACATCATTAAACGGTATTAAACATAGATGTCCCACACCTCAAAGGTGTGGGACATCTAACTAATTTACGCCAGTCACTCGACCTCACACTCCCCTGGGAGAGGGCAGGGGCGAGGCCTACTCGTGAGTATAGTGAAAAAAAGTAGTTACCAGGTCACTTACGATGTGTACCGTGTTTTTCTTGCCCATCTCTATTCTTGGGCTCTTATGAAGAGGTAGTTCTTTGAACTCCGGATGGTGAAAATCATAATGCGCATCAAAATTATATTCGCCCGATTTGAAAAACGGAACCTGCTCCGGCTGGCTTTTCTCGAGGTCGCTCATTTTGAAAGACATCATCATCACGCTCTTGTCCAGTGATGATACATGGAAACTAACAGGAATGCCCTGTGAAGCCCTGGCCGGCATTGCAGCCGCTGAAGTAGGTGTAACACCAGATGCGCCAGCAGTTGGGTTTTTACCTTCAACGGATACCTGGCAAAGACCTTTTCCGGTACATGGTCCGCCACCCGCAGAAGGGGTTCCGAAACTTGCAGTAACAATAATTGTTGACATAAAATTTAAGTTATTTGGTTAAAAACAAATGAATAGATTAATTTGGTTCAGTAATTCGTCCACAAAGTATTATCGATTTTCTATTTTTCATAATTTGGGGCAGATTAATAATACTCTTAGTATGGTTTGTTGGCGTTTTGTTGTGTTTACTGGATTTCTAATTGTATCTTTTATCCCTGTTCACCTATGTGGACAGAATGCGAAAATCGATTCATTAAAAGTCATCCTTCAGCATCCTACATCTGATACAGATAAAATAAATACTCTTTTAGCCTTAGCTACTATCGAAGGTAGTAGCACTATAGATAAGATCAAATATGGAAATGATGCAAAATTATTAGCTGAAAAAATAAGTTGGACAAACGGTATTTTTAAAGCAAATGATCAGGTAGGTAATATTTACTTTACTGAAGAAAAAGATTATGTAACAGCAAGTAGATTTTTTCAAGCTAATATGGTAGCTTCTCAGAACAGCAAAAATATTGGTGACGAGGCAAGTTCACTTGAAAAAATTGCAATATGCTATCAAAATTTGGGTCAACACAAAAAGGCAATAGAATATTATGACAAATCATTGTCATTAAAGCCCGGTCCTGATATGGAAATGGGTATTTTAGGAAATATGGGTGACGCATACATTTCCATTGGCGATTTTCCCCACGCACTTTCCAGCTATATTAGTTCTTTAAAACTTTCGGAAAATACTCTGGCCTCTAAAAAAACAGCCGATGTTCAGGACACATTTCAGAAAGCCACCCTATTGTTAAATATCGGTGGCATTTACATATCAATGGGGCAACCGGATAAAGCTGCGGAAAACTATAATCAAATAATAAACATAAGCCGCGCAATAAAAAGTAAATACCTGGAAATGTTAGCCCTCAATGGCATTGCCAATACCTATAAAGCCAAAAAAGATTATACAAAAGCGATAGAAATCTATACAGCATGATTAAGTGAATGCATAGCCATTCATAACTTTAACAGCCAGGTAGCTGTCCTTAATGAGCTTGCAAATATATATATCGAAACAGGTGATCTCAGCAAGGCAATGGAGTGTGCGAAGAGTGCTTTAAAATTGGCTGAAGAAAATCATAATAATGACCTGCTTTCTGGTATATACACTACACTTGGGCTGGTATATCTAAAGCGAGGTGAATTCCAACAGGCTATAGCCTTCCTGCAAAATGCGCTCTCGTTAAGCCAGTCTAATGGTGAGCTGGATATAGAACAAAATGCGCTAACTGCACTTAGCGATGCCTATGAAAAGCTCAACCAGCCTGAAAAAGCGCTAAAAACATACCGCGACTATATCTCCGTTCGCGACAGTGTGCATGGTATAGACAAAGCAAACTACCTTGTCCGCATAGACCTGGAGTACGAAAAGCAGAAACAAACTGCGGCCTTCAACGAAAAGATACAGCGCCAGCGTATATACACCTATACCGGCTTTGCTGGTGCGGTGATGGTATTACTGCTCTCGTTCTTTATTTACCGCAGCTACAACACAGCGAAGAAGTACAACGAACTCCTCTCCAAGGAGCAGGAGCGCCAGCTAGCCCACATAGAGGCGCAAGACAATGTGCTCACAGATATTGCCCACACACAGGCCCACTTTGTCCGCGGCCCGGTAGCCACGATCCTTGGCCTCATCCAGTTCTTCAACTACGAAGACCCCACAGACCCCATCAACAAAGAAATAATGGCAGGGGTCGCCGCCACCACGGAGAAGCTGGATAATGTGGTAAAAGACATCGTAATAAAAGAAAATAAGCTCCGCCGCGAAACGAAAAAGTAAAAAGGTTATTCTGAAGTGAGTAGGTTACTCATTCTACTTCACCCGCTCCGAAGGAGAGGGCCGGAGAGAGGTCAAATTAATTCTCCTTATTCAACCTCAGCTCCTGGAGCATATAATCTCCGGTCTTGGTCTTCATGAGGATATAGACGCTGTACTTGGTGCCGTTTGGCTCGGTGAAACTGCCGATGAGAAATTTGGATGTATTATCAGGTGAGCCGTTGTCCATGATCACAAAGTCGCGGGCGCTGTTCTTATCAAAGAAATCCTGGAGTACTACCTGCGCCTGATTGTGACTGTATATCTGCTGGTTATTGTTGATGGTGATCGGCACAAAATTATCGAAGTACTTCACCATATCCACAACACGGTCGGTCCTTATAGCGTTCACCATGTCTTCCATGGGCGAACGGCTGCTTTGGGCCTGCGCTGTAAATAACGCCAAAATAAATGTTACCGATAGTAGTGCTTTTTTCATATAACCAATCTTCCAGATAGCTCAATACTTTCTATCACTAACAGAGCTATCGCAAAAACTAAGCCAAATTTTCAAATTGTGGAATTTCAGCTAAAAATTTTCCCATCTATTGAAATTTACCCAATAATATATGCGGCTGAATAGTAGTCGTGTGACTCGACTAAATAATCACCCTGAAACAAATATAAGAAAAAAGGAACCGGGAGCGGATTTTTTATTGTGCAGCGCAAGACATTGACATCGAACATAATAAAAAATGAATAACCAAGGGCGTTACCCTCAATTATTCATATAATATTTATGGTGAATATACTTAAGCCGTACGTCTGTAAACAGGAGCGCGAAGCTCAAGCAGTGTATTCTGGATATGTTTCTTTACAACATTGCTTTTGGATATAGCAAAGGTAGCGCTGAGCAATGTATGCAGATCTGACTGCATTGGGTGCTCCAATATTTTTAAGGCTCTGGCCTTGCTGAAGTAACGTATAGTGCGGTGTTTCATAATCGTTCGTTTAGTAAGTATATACAAAAGGTGTGCCACATCTTTTTAGGACGTGTTATAATTACTTACGAACGTTTTCGAGATATAGATTTTCTACTTTTTGACGGGCCCACGGAGTAGCCCTAAGAAATTTGAGGCTGGATTTTATACTGGGGTTTTCGTAGAAGCAATTTATACGAATACGCTCATTCA
>CAIRTW010000070.1 GCA_903881585.1 uncultured Bacteroidota bacterium
ACTATAGAGGCGTAAAACGAATAAGTATCAAGACCAGACGTAAAAAATCAAGTTGGAGCAAAGATTACCTAATGGCCGTCCTAACTGGGGTTGACAAATTTTAATGCGTTTGCCCTGTTTGTTGGGGGGGCGGTAAGGTTAAGCTGGTTATGCAGTTCTGTGCTGCAACTGATCTCTATACTCTTCGATCTGTGATTTTATGGTGTACAGGTCACTTTTTACGGTGAGCAGACCATCCTGAAAGAATTGCCGGGTATGGTCAAAAAATATACGGGACAGGCTTATAAACACAAGGGCGGTTATAAACAGGTGATTGCATACTGTATGGTCGAGGTTGAAAAAGAATTTCAAGCTTTCTATTGTGAGGTGTTCTATGTGCTTCCGTATCATGGCCACTCGTTTTATCTGTTATTACTGGTCTTCGTACCAGTACTTTTAAAAACCGTGCCACATGCCATGAGCCGGAAGTTATTTTATAATTAACCCCGGTACGGAACAATAGTGGTATTTTTGCAGATATATAAAGCCAGGTGAAAAGAGGTGTAAGTGTCATATTTTTATTGTTTGGTTCATTCTGTGGATATGGGCAGGGAATTCACATGCCGTTACCTAATGATACCCTTCGGGCAACGATCAGTCCACACTTCACAAGTTTCCGTCCACAGGTTCCCGGTTTTGCCGGCCACACATTTGCAATTCCTGTTGATCTTTACGCACAGCATCTGCCGTTCTTTTGCCGGCAAGAGCTGAAAATGAAAGACGCGCACGTGCCGGTTAGCTTCCGGCTCGGGACAGTGGAGCAGTGTGATTATCTCGAGAAGTCTGAACCTTGATTTTCTTGATTAAAGGATTTTCCTGAGTGCATTTACATCCCCAACTGTTTCAAAATCCCCGGAGGAACTGTAAGTCCATGCTGCTGCATTTGTTTTGCGTGGGCTTTTGCTTTGTCCGGCTGCCCTGTTTGTAGATAGAGGAGCAGCAGGTTGTTATTGGCCATTTGGTTGGTGGGGTCGTGTTTTAGATAGGTTTGGAGGAGGTCTGCTGCGCCGGGGAGATCGTTGCGCTCCATGTGTACGCGGGCGAGGAGGAAGTCGCATTTGTAGTAGTCTGAAACTTGTTTTTCTACCAGCAGGTATTTTTCGGAGGCGGCTACTGAGTCTTTATTGTTGGTGTTCTGCAACAGTTCCGCCATGTAGAAGTTGAGATATTTCTCTCGCGGGTTGATGCTGTAGGCTTTGCGAAAAAGTGCATCTGATTTTGCAGTTTCATCTTTGTCCAGCCTGGCCGCCAGCATCATGTTGGCAAATGCCGAGTGTGGCGAGGTCTCTACGGCAGCGGTCCAGAATGTGCGGGGATTAGCAAAGCTGCGCTGGTGGTAAAAATTGATGATGGCAAACAGGCCACAGACAACGGCTGCATAAGTGAATAGCTGTTTATCGGCGAGTTTATTGCTGAAGAGGGAGGTTTGCGAGAGCAATAATAACAGGCCTATCATGGGCAGGTACAGCCGGTGCTCAAAGGTTTGCTGGTTCAGGTTGCCGGGCACCAGCAGGGCGGGCATCAGGAAAAGCAGGAATATGGCGATGCCGCTCAGTATGATCTTCGTATTCCGCTCCTTATTCAATAAAAGTATAGTTATTAAAATAGCGATTGCGGCAATGCCATAATAGTAAACAGTGTCTTCCTGTGTAGGGAAAACGCTGAGGTTGAAGGGCAGGAATATTTTCCCGATGTATTGTATGATGACTGGCAGGCGGTGCAGGGATTCACTGATCGCATGTGCCGATGTAAGTCCTGCCGATGCGGTGGTGGCCATGGCCCGAGCTGCATACCATATGCCGAAGCAAGCTGCCCATACTGCGTATTGCGCGAGGTTGTTTTTATCAGCTGGTTTCTTATTCAGTACAAAGATGAGCAGGATGAACGCGACTGGCGCAGCGAATACTGCGGTCTCTTTAGTGAAGAAAGCCAGCAACAGGAAGATAGCAGACAAGAGGAGCGAACTTATTTTACCCTTGTTTGAATAACTGATAGCCGCAATTAAAAACGCGAAAACGAATATTGCCAGCATGGTATCGTTTCTGCCGGGTATCCACGCTACTGCCTGCGATAGTACCGGGTGCACAGCAAATATTAAAGTGAGGACGAAGGCATGGAGCTCCCTTATATTCAGCTTGCGGAATAAGTGGTAGAGGAGCGCGACAGAACAAACATGCAGCACGATATTAACCAAATGATAGCCCCCCGCATTTTCCAGGCCACTCCACTGGTAGTTGAGGATCATGGCATCTGAAAAGAGCGGGCGATAGTAAGGGTCTTTTACCGCATCAAACAGCCCCCGCTGGAAGGCGGTGATGATGTTGTGCAGGTTTTCGTTATAGGCCTGGAAATCACGGATGAAGATAGAGTCGTCGAGCTCGGTATAGCCGAAAAAAACGGACGGGATATAGACCGCAAGTGCCGCAAGCATCAGCCACAGCACGGGGCGCTTAAGGGTGAAAACATAAGGGTTTGCGGTAAGGCGGGCAGCCTCGGGGCTACTTGCTTTTTTCGGTTCAGTCTGTTTTGGTTTCGGCTTGCTCACTTTGCTACGAAGAGGTATTCCCAAATGTATTAAATACACAGCAAACCCCAAACATCTGCTATGGCATCCGTTTGGGGTCTGAATATTTTACAAAAGCAGAATCGCCAGCCGTTAAGTTATTCGGGACTTTCTACTTTCTACTTTTAAATTAGTGCGCATCCAACTCGGTATGCGTACCATGGTCATGCAGCATGCTTTGCGCCTTGTCCACATCTGATTTGTGCCCGTGAACCACTACCAGGAATTTACCACCGGCCAATGCTTCATGGTATTTTTTAGCTACGTCTTTGTTTACGCCTACAGAAGTAAGCGCGCTAATGATACCGCCGCCTATGAGGCCAACATCAAAGCCCGCAAAAGCACCAACGAGCGCACCTGCGCCGCATAGCACACCCAGACCGGGTATAGCAAATAAGCCAACACCAGTAAGCACCCCCAAGGCTGTGCCAATGGCGGTGCCGGCTTCAAGGCCACCTTTCTTAATTGTGTTTTCGGGCATCACATGGTTGCCTTTGTCCACAACTTCTGTTTCCGTAAGGCCCATTATAGATAAGTGCTCGGGCGGATAGCCCTGGTCTTTAAGCTCTATTACAGCTTCTACGGCTAATTCATGGTTGTCGTATATGCCTATTACTGCGTTCATAAGATCAAAATTTTGATAAAAATAGGTTTTTCGGCTGCTTTATTCAATGATTTTATAAAAAAAGTATTCCGATAGTTGTTAAATATCCTCCTGTTATCAGGAAAATTGAAGATAATTCCTGTTTATGGTCATTTTTCAATGGCACGATATTAGCGATATTTGTAAAAACGAATATAATGAGCAAGAAGATATTATTTCTACTACTGATTTGCATTTGTCCATACCTTGGCTTTGCCCAGGATGCACCTAAGAAACAAACAAAGCACAAGAAAAAGACCCATAAAACGGAAAAGAGCATTGTAGTGCCGCCATGGGCTGCTGCACATAAATACGATGCTACCGCCCACGTTTATTTCCCTGATTACTATACGTATTACGACCCCAACCGCGGCGGCTATGTGTTCTGGAATGAAGGCAAGTACACTTTTACGCCTGCATTGCCGCCCTTCCTCGAAAAGGTGGACCTGAGCAGTTCGCGCATACAGATACTAAAGGGTCTGAGCCTGGACCTGCACCCGGAGCTGAACTATCCGTATTATATGAAACAATATCCTGCGGATAACAATGGTAATACCATGGTACCTGTGCCTGTGCCAGGGAATCCGGGTGGGAATTAGGATTATCATCCGAGTTCGGAGCGTGCTATTATTTGCGAAGAATCGCCAGAATACATTAATTTTGTATTATGACTACCACGTATCATTTGAACGTAAATGAATTATCTGTTGAATTGCTCAATTCAATAAAGGCCGCATTTAAGGATAAGAATATAGATATCACTGTTTCTGAAACGAGGGATGAAACAGAATATCTATTAAGTTCAGAAGCAAATAAGACAATGCTGATGGAGTCTATGCGGCAACTTGAAGAAGGTAAAGGGGTAAATTTTTCCATGGAAGAATTTCAAAAGAAATATGGTGCGTAATGAAGAGTGTAACATTTAGTCCAAACGCACTAAAACATCTCGAAGAGTGGCGAAAGCAGAATCCAAAAATTCTTGCAAAGATTGTATCGCTTACCACTGAAATTGCATCAACTCCATTTACCGGCAGCGGTAAACCGGAACCACTAAAACATGAACTGAAAGGAAAATGGTCAAGGCGGATCACCGATGAAGACAGATTGATCTATGAGGTCAAAGATTCTAATATAATAGTTATAGCCTGTAAGTATCATTATTAGTCAATGCCTTTACTTAGACGGTACACTCTCAGCCTCAAAGTCTTTTTTGCAGCCGCCGACCATTGGAGTGGAATGGATTATTGTTGATAAATAAAGGAAAAATCATGTTGCTGTAATTTGGAATTTGAGATTTGGAATTTTAATTTTGAACAAAGCATCATTCATATTTAAAATCCCCTTCAACATGAAGTTTACATTCTACGGGCACGCCTGTTTTGTTATTGAAACCGGCGGTAAAAAATTCTTATTCGATCCGTTTATCAGTGGCAATGAGCTGGCCAAAGACATAGATATTAACAGCATTGAGGCTGACTATATTTTGGTATCGCACGGCCATGGCGACCATGTGGCAGATCTTGTATCTATAGCTAAACGGACAGGTGCATTGGTAATTGCAGCCTATGAGATAGTGGAATGGGTGCAGAAGCAAGGTATCACCAATGCGCATCCCATGAACTTCGGGCCTTTCAATTTTGATTTCGGGAAATTACATTTCTTACCTGCGTGGCATAGCAGCGTGATGCCCGATGGTGTTTATGGCGGCAACCCTGGCGGTTTTCTGATGCATGGTGCGGAACGTAAATTTTATTACAGCGGAGATACCTGCCTGATGATGGATATGCAGTTGATACCTCGGTATGCGAAACTCGATTTTGCCATACTGCCTGTTGGCGGCAACTTTACTATGGATGCAGATGATGCTATTATCGCATCAGACTTCATACAATGTAATAAGATCATAGGTATTCATTTTGATACGTTTGGGTATATTAAAATAGACCATGAGAAGACAAAGGAAAAATTCAAAGCCGCCGGAAAAGAATTAATATTGCCGAAGATTGGGGAGAGCATAGAATTGTAGTGGAATTGGGAATTTGTAGTTTGGAATTTGGATTGTTTCCCGGGGATCAGGAGCGATCGGTTTTTCTTTGGAATTTGTTTTTTTGTTTTTTGGATTTTTTGAAAATATTATGGCTAAAGTAATCGCAATAGCGAATCAGAAGGGCGGAGTAGGGAAGACAACGACTGCTATTAACCTGGCGGCAAGTCTTGCAGTGCTGGAATATAAAACGTTGCTGGTGGATGCAGATCCGCAGGCTAACAGCACCAGTGGCAATGGCTTCGACCTGAAGAATATACAGATCAGCCTGTATGACTGTATGGTGAACGAGACTCCCGCATCGCAAGTGATACTGGAAACGGAAACGCCAAACCTAAACATTTTGCCCAGCCACCTGGACCTTGTAGGTGCTGAAATAGAGCTCATCAACCATCCCAACAGGGAGTTTGTGATACGCAAGGCACTGGAGCTGGAACTGGCTAACTATGACTTTATCATTATAGATTGCTCGCCGTCGCTGGGCCTCATAACTGTGAATGCACTTGCTGCCGCCGATAGTGTGGTGATACCCGTGCAGTGCGAATACTTTGCACTGGAGGGGTTGGGCAAGCTGCTGAATACCATAAAGATCGTGCAGACGCACATTAACGCTAACCTGAAGATCGAAGGTATCCTGATGACCATGTATGACGGGCGTTTGCGCCTTTCTAACCAGGTAGTGGAGGAGATCAAGAACCATTTTGGCGACCTGGTGTTCAATACCATTTTGCACCGCAATACAAGGCTGGGCGAAGCGCCGAGTTTTGGGATGCCTGCGCTGCTGTATGATGCGGAAAGCACAGGGGCGGTAAACTACCTTAACCTGGCTAAGGAGATACTGCAGAAAAACAACATGACCAAGATCAAGAACGAGGATAAGATTTTTGAAAAAGAATAAACATTATTAATGTCGCAGGTAAACAGAAAACAGGGGTTAGGGAAGGGTATCCGTGCATTGCTGGATACTATTGATGAGGAGATAAAAACTTCTAAAGATGCTGTGCCTGCAGTGTCCGGGCAAAACAATAATAACAACGGCAACAATAATACGGGCATTGCACGTATTCCGCTGGACCAGATAGCGGTAAACCCGAAACAACCACGCCACGACTTTGATAAACAGGCGCTGGACGAACTTGCAGAAAGCATAAAGCTGCATGACATTATCCAACCCATTACGGTAATAAAGACGGCTAATGGCAAGTACCAGCTGATAAGCGGTGAGCGCAGATTGCGGGCCTCTAAAATGGCGGGCCTTACTGACATTCCTGCCTATGTGCGCACCGCAGACAGCCAGGGTGTGCTGGAAATGGCCCTGCTGGAAAACCTGCAACGCGAGAACCTTAATGCCATAGAAATAGCGCTTAGTTACCGCCAGCTGATGGACGAGTGCGGGCTGACACAAGAGCAGGTGTCTGAGCGCATGAAAAAGGAGCGCAGCACTGTTGCCAATTACTTACGCTTATTAAAGTTGCCCCCCGATGTGCAGAAGGCCGTTCGTGACGGGCAGCTGAGCATGGGCCATGCCCGCGCCATAATAGGCCTGGAGCATGTGGAGCAGCAGTTATACGCGTTCCGTGAAACTATGCAGCGTGGCCTGTCTGTGCGCCAGGTAGAGCAGATGGTGAAAGATATGGTGACTGAGAAGACCCCATCTTCTGCACCAAAAGCCGCCCCGGCCAAGCTGGCGCCCGCATACAAACGTATTGAGGATAGCCTGGCATCACACTTTTCTACACGGGTGAAGCTGGATAGGAAAAAGACAGGCAAGGGGACCTTGCTGATCGAATTCTATAATGATGATGACCTTGGGCGCATTATGGATAAAATGAACCTGTAAGAAATAGTCAACATAAAAAAGTAAGAGGGCGCAAATAATTTGCGCCCTCTTACTTTTTAAACACTTTGCTTGTTATTCGGTAAGCGAACCGTCAATATTGTTGAGGGTGTAGTAAAACATGCCTTGCCTGCCGGGGTAGAAGCCAGCTATCTGAACGTTCTTATTGCCCGAAAGTGCGGCGATCATATCGTTTGCAGACCCAACAGGGCTGCTGTTGACATGGGTGATCACGAAGCCTTTTATCATTTTTGTTTGTTTCGCTAATGCTCCCTTGCCTATATCTGTAACCACCACTCCCTTATTGGTATTGTAGGTCACCTTTTCATCCTGGTTCAGCTGGCGTAGGGTAGCGCCCAGCACCTTGGGGTCGCCTTTCATAATATCTGTTGTGCCGTTTACGTTGGTGAGGAGCACATTTGTATTATACTCTTTTCCGCTGCGGCTGTAAGTAACGCTTACATTGTCTCCTGGATGGTAGCGGGCCACTTGCTCTTGCACTTCTCCCTTGCTGTTCACCGCCTCGTTGTTTATGCGGGTAATAAAGTCGCCCTTTTGTATTCCGGCCTTTGCAGCGCCGCTATTGGGCAATACGGTAACTACATAAACGCCGTCGTTTTTGTCGAGCCCGATCGATGCCTGCTGCTCTGCCGATATAGATTTGTCCACGTATTCCACGCCCATCACAGCACGCTGCACGGTACCGTATTTTATCAGGTCGTTCACTGCTTTGCGAACGATGTTGGACGGAATGGCGTATGAGTAGCCGGCATAAGAACCGGTTGGTGATGCTATTGCAGAGTTGATGCCCACCAATTGCCCTGTGGTGTTGACCAGTGCGCCACCGCTATTGCCGGGGTTTACTGCGGCATCCGTCTGGATATAAGACTCTACCCCTAGCTGGGTAAGGCCCAGTGAACGGCCCCGAGCGCTGATAATGCCTGCTGTAACCGTGGCATCCAGATTTAGCGGGTAACCAACTGCCAGTACCCACTGGCCAAGTTTCACTTCATCGCTGTTGGCGAACTCCATAAACGGCAAAACTTTGTCGGTTGTTATTTTCAGTACGGCTATATCCGTTGATGGATCCGAAGCGACAACTTTTGCTTTTGTGTCGAAGCGGTCATTGAATGTTACCACCACTTCATCGGCGTCGGCTACAACATGGTTATTGGTAACGATGTAGCCATCCGGCGAAATGATAACCCCCGAACCGGAACCCTGCTGCTCGGGGATAAGGTACTTCTGAGGGCCGAATAGCTGGCTGAACATATCATTGTTATCCACAGAGATCGTTCGTGATTTTAAAGTCGTTTTTACATGCACTACGGCTTTTACAGCCGATTCGGCTGCATTCTCAAAGTTAGCTGGTCCCCCTGCATTTGCCGGCCCGTTATTGTTGTAAGAGACATAATTTGCCGGAAGCTGTTTCGCGTTGTGCGCTACATCAAAGTAAGGTACATTGTGCTGGAAGCGGGATACTGCGAAAAGTGTCATTACAGATGTCAGTGCAGCTGTTACAATGACCGGGAATAATCTGGTTTTCATATCTGTTAGTCCTTTTTGTTTTGTGATTAGTATCTCAAAAATAGCTCCGATTGATATTACAGATTTGTTAAAACACCATAATGGAAAGTTAAAGAAAATATGGGAGAAGAAACAAAAAAGCCTACCGGGAGTCCGGTAGGCGTAATCAATCAATTTTCGGCTTCGTTTTTATTTTATAGCTACCGAAATCCTACGGCCGCTGCATCACCGTCCCGCATTTTTTACAAGTGCGTTTCTCTTCATCGTCGTAGAACCGGTTCATTATTGGCGGTAACTGAGACACAATGTCAGTGATGTTGGCAAACTCTTCATACAGTTTCTCATCGCACTTTTCGCAGAACCACATAAAGCCGTCAAGCTCTTCTGTTTTGCGTTTTATTTCTATTACAAGGCCCACGGTGTTTGGGCCCCTTTGCGGCGAGTGGGGCGTTCTGCCGGGCAGCAGGAACATGTCACCGGCCTTTATGGGTATGTTCACGATCTTACCATCTTCCTGTATGCGCACAACGATGTCGCCTTCCAGTTGGTAGAACAGCTCTTCACCTTCGTTGAAGTGAAAATCTTTGCGGCTGTTGGGGCCACCTACTACCATTACAATGAAGTCGCCGGCTTCTTTATATACACTCTGATTGCCCACAGGTGGCTTAAGGAGGTGACGGTTTTCATCTATCCATTTGTTGAGGTTGAAAGGACGCTGTACCATGTTGAAAAGTTAAGAAGTTAAAAGGTTGAGAGGTTAAAGGGTTAAAAAGTTTACGGATTAATACGATTCACTGCTATCAGAGCTATTCGTTTCGATTTGTGTGCCCTGAAAATTTCCAAAGAACATGATTGCTCACGACTTATCACTTTAAACGTATCAACTTATCACTTACTTCAGCACTTTCATCTTCACAGTTTCTATACGTGTATCCGTCACCAGTAGAATATCAAATTCATACTTGCCGAGAATGATGCGCTCTTTTATTTTCGGTATGGTCTCGTGCTCGGTGATGATGTAGCCGGACAGTGTTTCGGAATCATCGGTAGGGAAGGTGAAACCGTATTTTTCATTCAGGTAGTCGAGCTCCAGGCGGCCTGAAAAAATGTATTCGTTCTCAGCTATCTGCTTCTCTACGTGCTCCTGCTCGTCATATTCATCATTAATATCCCCGAATATTTCTTCCAGCACATCTTCCATGGTCACGATACCGGCGGTGCCGCCAAATTCATCGATCACCCATGCAATGCTTTTGCGCTCCTTGGTAAAACGGTTCATAAGGTCCACCGCGCTCATGGCCTCGGGTACCGGGGTGATTGTGTGCAATATCTCCCTGATGGATTGCGGGCGGCGGTTGAGATCGAGGTGGTGTATATAGCCGATAATGTTGTCAATGCTGTCATCATAGACCAGTATCTTAGATAGCTTTGTCTCAATAAATTTGGCCCGTGCATCGGCCACTGACGCCACTACTTCTATAGCTTCTATCTCATTGCGCGGCACCATGCACTTGCGTATCTTCACATTTACCAGGTACAGCGCATTTTCAAAAATTTCTGCGTTTACCTCGCTCGATTCGTTCTCGTGCCCGTGCATGCTTTGCTTCACAAACAGCTCCAGGTCTATACGGTTGAATACCTGTTTATTCTCCTTAAACCGCACATTAAAAAGGTATTTCAGGATGAACTCGGAAATGGATACGAATATTTTTGCCACCGGGAAGAATATCCAGTACATGAATAGCATGGGCACAGCGAAAATTGCCAGTACAGTTTCTGCTTTTGACCGGAAGATGGCCTTGGGGAGAAACTCTGCGAAGATGAGGATGACGATCGTTGCCAGCAGGGTGTCAAGCGCCAGTTTGGGGTATTCAGACAGGTCTATGTGATAGCGGTGAAGCAATTGAGCAGTTACATCTGCTGCGAGCAAGCCATATACCACAAGCAGTACATTAACGCCTACGAGGCTGGTGCCGATAAATTCGGCGGGGTTCTCCATAAAGCGGGCAAGTATCTGCCCGGAGAACTTCCCTTGTTTTTTGCGCAGCTCTATGTTCAGCTTATTTGCAGAAATAAAGGCTATTTCAGTGCCTGCAAAAAAGCCCATAAGCAGAATGCATCCTAAAATGTATAACAGTAAATGGTATATATCCATAAGGCAGTCAAAGATAATAAAAAACGGCAAAGTGGAAGATACCCACTTTTGTTTACATTTATGGAGTGGATGAAAGTTCCGGCAGTCTGAAAATGTTTTTAACCAAACAACAATATTTTTGCGAAAACTACCCAACCAAAATAATATTTGTGATTGTCTTGTATAGTTAGGAATATTTATCTTAATTTGGTGTCGGAATTTTTAACGTTTTTCTATATAAAACTAAAAACATGAAGAAATTAATACTTGGAGTGGGTGTAGCGGCTTTATTGGCGGGACAGGTGAGGGCGCAGGACGTACACTTTACTCAATATTTCACATCACCTCTCACATTGAATCCTGCTATGTCTGGCCTTGTTGATGAGGACCTCCGGTTTGCAGCAGATGTGCGGGAACAGTGGTCGTCTGTATCTCCTACCCCATATATGACCGGCACGGTATCTTACGACATGGCAATGCTGAAAGGCAAGCTGCCGGAAGGAGATGCCCTGGGCTTCGGTATTCTTGGCTTGTATGATAAGTCGGGCTCGGGTGGGCTCACAAACACTACGGTAGGCCTTTCGCTGGCATACCATAAGGCATTTGGGTACGACCGGCAGCAGCACATTTCGTTCGGCGCCCAGGCTAACATCGTGGAGAAAAGCCTTGATTTTGCGAAACTGACGTTTGAAGATATGAATATTCCCGGTCAGGGCCTGATCGGTTCCACTTCTGAGCAATTCAAAAGTTCAACGCTTACTTATCCCGATTTTAATGCCGGTGTAATGTATTCAGGTAAAGTATCAGATCACGTTACCGCTTACCTCGGCTATTCTTACTACCACCTTACACAGCCGGTTGAGACTTTCCTGAATAACGAAGACCACCAGATACATTCCCGTCAGACAGGCTATATGGGTGCTTCGGTAGAGATGAACCCCAATACCGTTCTTTACGCGAGTGGTTTGTACCAGAGCCAGGCAGGCGCTACAGAAGTATTGATTGGCGCAGCGGTTGGTTTTGTTCTTAACCCCGGCCATGATGCTGAGTTTCAGAAAAATACCATATTCTATCTTGGCGGATGGTACCGTTATGGCGATGCTGTTGCCCCATATGTAGGTATAGAATGGTCTAAAATGCGCATAGGCGTAAGCTACGATGTAAACGTATCGAGCTTTACCCCAGCTACTAGTGGCGTAGGTGCTTACGAAATAACGCTGATGTACTTTGGCCGCATCAACAAGCACGAAAGAAACCCCGGTTACAACTGGTCTTGCCCTAAGTTATGGTAAGCTTGCCCATAAAATTTCAGTACAAACCGGCCCTCGTGGCCGGTTTGTCGTTCTAGGTTATTGCGTTAAGAGTCTCTCGCAAACCTGCCTGTCGGCAGACAGGGCCGCAAAGCTCGCCCGCCTGGCCGAGCCGTTCGGACAGGCAATTCACTCATTTCGTTTTTAAGACCGCCCGCCCGAACGTACCTTTTCGGTACGGGCAGGCCAAGCGCGAGTGCATTTCGTTATGCCAGTTTTTAATGTTCAAAATGATATTATCTTTATCGCGTTTCAAATGATTTTTATGAGCATGAATAAGTTATACGCTGCACTGCTGCTGTGCGCATTGCCGTTATTTTCTATCGCGCAGGACAAGAAAGACGATAAGAAGAAATGGGATGTAAACAATCCCGGCGGCCCATACAAGGATGTGGCATTCAGCGTGAATGAAGGCACCTGGATGAACCTGGATGTATCGCCCGATGGTAAGGAAATAGTGTTTGACCTGCTGGGTGATATTTATATTATGCCTGCTACTGGTGGCGAAGCAAAGGTGCTGCGACAGGGGCTGGCGATGGAAGTGCAGCCACGCTTCAGCCCGGATGGCAGTAAAATACTGTTTACCTCTGATGCCGGCGGCGGAGATAATATATGGGTGATGGACAAAGACGGCGGCCATGCCCGGCAGATAACTAAAGAAAATTTCCGGCTGCTGAATAATGCAGTGTGGGCGCCCGATGGCCAGTACATTATTGCCCGTAAGCATTTTACTTCTGGCCGCTCGCTGGGCGCAGGGGAGCTTTGGATGTACCACATAAGCGGCGGCGGTGGCCTTCAGTTAACGGCCAGGAAGAACGACCAGCAAGACCTCAATGAACCATCTGTTTCCCCGGATGGGCGCTATGTTTATTATAGCGAGGATATGTATCCCGGAGGCTACTTTCAGTACAACAAAGACCCCAACAGCCAGATATTTGTGATCAAGCGTTTTGACCGCGAAAAGGGAACCATCGAAACTGTTACCGGTGGCCCTGGCAGCGCGTTCAGGCCACAAATAGCGCACAATGGCAAGCTGCTGGCGTTTGTAAAAAGGGTGCGCACCAAGACTGTTCTTTTCCTTCGCGATCTTGAGACCGGCGAAGAATGGCCAATATATGAGAAGCTCTCGAAAGACCAGCTGGAAGCGTGGACCATCTTCGGCATCTATACCGGTTTTGCATGGACGCCGGATGATAAGCAGATAATAATATGGAGCGGGGGTAAGATAGTGAAGGTAGATGCGGGTGGCGTAGATGCAGCAACCGAGATACCCTTTACCTGTAATGTAAAGCAGCGTATCACCGATGCCGTGCGTTTCAAACAAGATATTAACCCCGATTCATTTAACGTGAACGTTATCCGCAATGCAATAACCTCGCCTGATGGCAAATGGCTTGTATTCAGCGCAGTGGGCCACCTGTACAAAAAAGCATTACCGGATGGTAAGCCGGAACGCCTCACCGATAGTAAGGACTTTGAGTTTGAGCCTGCTTTTTCGCCCGATGGAAAGAGCCTTTTGTATGTGACCTGGAATGACACCACCACAGGCGCCATATATAAAATGAGCATGGAGGAAGGGAAAAAGAAAGGAGCTTCAAAACCCTACCGTATAACTCTGAAGAAAGGGATGTACCGGACGCCAACTTTTTCGCCCGATGGCGGCACATTCATAGCCTATACTGCTGAAGGCAGTGACAACGTGATGGGCAATACCTATACGGTGAAACCAGGTATTTACCTGATGAATAAACAAGGTGGTGAGGGCCTGTTTGTAACAGATAAGGGCGAGTTTCCTAAATTCAACAAGAGTGCCGACCGGCTTTATTACCAATCGGGCAACTCCTTCGGCAGTTGCAAGCTCGATGGCAGTGATGAGCGCTCTTTATTCAAAAGCAAGTACAGCAGCCAGTTTACGGTTTCGCCCGATGGCGAGTGGGTGACGTTTGTGAACCTTCACGAGGTGTATGTGTCGGCTTTCCCGCGTACCGGCAAGGAGATAGACCTCGACGCAGAATCGACCGACTTCCCGATGAAAAAAGTATCGCTGGATGCCGGCATAAACCTGCACTGGAGCAAGGACAACAAGCAGCTGCACTATACACTGGGCGACCAGTACTATACCATAAACCTTGCTGATCGCTTTGAGTTTATCGCCAACAAACCTGATTCCTTGTTCAAGCTGCCAGACCATGGTATCAGTGTAGGGCTGAAGATGAATACCGACAAGCCGAAAGGCAGTATAGCGTTCACTAATGCCCGCATCATTACCATGAACGGAGATGAAGTGATAGAGGGCGGGACTATAGTAGTAGAAGGCAACCTGATAAAGGCGGTAGGCAAGGCAGGTGATGTAAAAATACCTGCCGATGTGAAGGTGATAGACTGCAATGGCAAGACGATAATGCCGGGCTTTATAGATGCGCATGCCCATGTGGGCCATTTCCGGTCGGGCCTGAACCCGCAGAAGCACTGGCCATACTATGCCGCACTGGCTTATGGCACTACCACCACGCACGACCCATCTGCAAACAGCGAGATGGTATTTGCACAAAGCGAACTCGTAAAAGCTGGGGAGATGGTGGGGCCAAGGGTATTCAGTACAGGTACTATACTGTATGGCGCTGATGGCGATTTTAAGGCAGTCATCAATTCGTATGAAGATGCCAAGAGCGCATTGAGGCGCACAAGGGCTTACGGTGCATTCAGCGTGAAAAGCTACAACCAGCCCCGCCGCGAGCAGAACCAGATGATCATAGAAGCAGCCCGCGAACTGAAGATGGAAGTGGTGCCGGAGGGCGGCTCTTTCTTTTACCACAACATCGGCATGATACTGGACGGGCATACCACCATAGAGCACAACATACCGGTAGCTCCGCTTTTTGATGATGTGATACAGCTATGGAAGAACTCACATACAGCGAACACGCCAACGCTCATCGTTTGCTATGGCGCACTAAGCGGTGAGAACTACTGGTACCAGCATACCAATGTGTGGGAGAAAGAAAGGCTGCTGCGCTTTACGCCCCGCTCAGTGATAGACCCCCGCAGCCGCCACCGCAACATGGCGCCGGAAGAAGAATATGAGAATGGCCACATACTGGTATCTAAAAGCCTGAAAAAACTGAGCGATGCAGGTGTGACCATAAACATGGGCGCACACGGCCAGATACAAGGTATAGGTGCGCACTGGGAAATATGGATGATGGCGCAAGGGGGCATGACGCCTATGGAGGCACTGCGCACTGCTACCATGAACCCCGCCAAAAGCCTGGGCTTCGACAACTGGATTGGCTCCCTGCAGCCCGGCAAGCTCGCCGACCTGCTCGTAATGGACAAGAACCCGCTGGACGATATTCACAACACTGAGAGCCTGCACTACACCATGGTCAATGGCCGTCTATATGATGCCGAGACTATGAACGAAGTAGGCAACTACGACAACAAGCGAGGTAAGTTCTATTGGGAAGTGGATAAGAATGCGCAGTCGTTTCCGTGGCATGAGGAGACGCAAGAGATAGGGGATTAGGGTTAAAAGGTTAAATAGTTAAGAGGGTAAATGGTTAAAAGGTTAAGGAGGGCGCTTATAAAAGATGCATTTTCGTTATCTTTGATAAAATGGTTTTTATGGAGACGGTGTTGGTTCAAATAAACAATAGCAAGGCATACAAGTTGCTTGAAGACCTGGAAGACCTTCAGATTTTAAAAGTGCTAAAAAAAACTATTAGTGGCAAACAAAAACTATCTGAAAAATTTGGCGGTAAACTGAACCTGACTGAGAAAGAATACAATGAATTTCAACAGCATTTAAAGGATGCCAGGAACGAATGGGAAAGAAATTTCTGATAGACAGCAATATTGTAATTGACTATCTCAACGGCAATCTGCCTGTAAGCGGAATGACTTTGGTGAATAAGGTTGTAGATGACACCGCAATTGTTTCCGTTATTACAAAAATAGAGGTCCTTGGAGTTAGTTCGAACCCATTTGCGCAAACGATGATCGCTGATTTTATTGACGCAGCAGCTGTTCTGCACCTAACTGATGATATTGTAAACAAAACCATCGAGTTACGAAAGAAACATAAATTTAAACTGCCCGATGCTGTTATTGCCGCTACTGCGCTTGTTAACGGCCTTTCCCTTATTACCAGAAATATCAATGATTTTAGAAACATTAAGGACTTGAAAATAATGAACCCGTGGGAATGAAAAATATAATAATTAAACCGGGAGATCAAAAGGCAGGAATTTTCCATGTGAATTGCCTCAACGCTTGTGATACACCATGCAATAGTACTATGGGAGTTGTTCCTATAGGCACAATATTCGCTTGTGATAGCGGGATACTCCCTGCCGGAGCCATGCCACTTTATATTAGAAGGTTCTAATTTTCATTTATCTTTTTAAAATGAATTACAAACAACTATAAAAGAAAATGAAAAAGTGCTTATGGTTGGCATTTCTATTAGTACCATACTTCTTAAATGCTCAAATAATAACAACCGTCGCAACATCAGGAGGATCAATTTACGACCCTCAACAATTGGCGTTTGATAAATATGGTAATTTATATATTCCCTGTGGTCTTGGCAATAAAGTGCTAAAACTTGATACCGTAGGTGTTCTGACTATTTTCGCAGGTACAGGTGTTGTTGGGTTCAGTGGCGATAATGGTCCAGCAACGTCAGCTCAATTCAACGGGGCATTAGCCGCAGTCGCTGACACGTTTGGCAATATTTACATTACAGATGCGGGAAATAACAGAGTTCGTAAAATAGATACTACAGGTATTATCACTACTGCTTTCGGTATTGGCACACCAGGCTTTAGTGGTGATGGTCATCATGCTGATTCCGCAGAACTTTTCAGCCCTAAAGGCTTGTTTTTAGATGGGCATGGAAATTTTTATATAACTGATGCTTCAAACTATAGGGTGAGAAAAATAAACTCCTTGGGTATTATTACAACAGTTGTTGGTAATGGTGTTCACGGGAGCAGTGGAGACGGTGGTCCTGCGATCGCTGCTGCAATTGGTCCCGGCTATAGTTTATGTACAGACGAATCAGGTAATTTATATGTCATTGATCAACTGGTTTCAACTATACGTAAAGTAGATACTTTTGGCATGATCTCAACTATTGCGGGTGATAGTACTGGGTCATACGCTTATACCAGGGATGGAATACCGGCCCTGGGCGCGGGTATAGCACCTGGATCGATCGCTTTTAATAAAAATGGATTGTTGTCAATATGTGATAACGATAACAATAGAATTCGTGAAATTGATGGTTTAGGGATTATTCATACAATTGCGGGAGACGGTATTCCCGGAACGACAGGAAATGGAGGCCAAGCTGATTCCGCTGAAATTAATAATCCAAGCGGAATAGTATATGATAAATGCAATAATTTATATGTTGCACAGGTCGGGAATCCCTGTATTCGCAAAGTGGCTTTCAATCCTGTCTGCTGGCCAGAGAAAATAAATGAAGTCCCGTCCAATAATATCACCATCTACCCCAACCCCTCTACCACGGAAATGCACATAGACAACCTAAAAACGGAATCAAACTACCGTCTATTTAACGTAACGGGCATTATAGAACAAAGCGGAACCCTCAAAAAAGGCAGCAATAGCATAAACATAAAAACCTTACCGCCAGCACTATATCTGCTGGAGCTAACAGATGAAGACGGGAGAAGAACGGTGAAGAAAGTGGTGAAGGAGCGATAAAGGCGGCAAATTGCAGATTCCTCCAGTTTTTGCTGAAAAACATGAGAAAGCCCCGGAATAAGGTCCCGATTTTCTCGGGAGGGGTTTGGGGTTTTCAATTATTCCTCCTATATTTGCAATCCCAAAACGGGAAAATCTTATTGTTAACCATTAATAATTTCTATTATTATGTCGGTAAAAATTCGCCTCCAGAGGCACGGGTCTAAAAAGCGCCCATTTTATTTCATCGTTGTGGCCAACACTACCGCGCCACGTGACGGTAAATTCATCGAAAAATTAGGTACGTACAATCCACTGACTGTACCGGCAACTGTCCGCATCAGCCGCGAGCGTGCGCTGCACTGGCTGGACAAAGGCGCACAGCCTACCAACACCTGCCGTCGTATCCTGTCGTTCAAGGGTGTAATGTTCCTGAAACACCTGATGCGTGGTGTTACGCTTGGTTTGTTTGACGAGCCAACAGCAATGGAGAAATTTGAAAAGTGGAATGGTGAGCACGAAGAACTGGTTGCAAAGCGTGAAGAAACGCACCGCAAGACCAAGAGCGACAAGCGCCACGAAGCAATGAAGGAATCAGTGCGCAAAGTAGAAGAGAAAAACACCGCCCGCGCAGCACAGATAGCGGAGGCTGAAGCTGATGCAAATGCTGCTGATGCAGAACAGGCTCCTGCAACTGAAGAACAAACAGAACAAACAGAAGGTTAATTTGTTTAAATAGTTAACTGGTTAAAAGGTTATAGCAAAAGCAATCCCGCACATGTGCGGGATTGCTTTTTTAGTTTTCTGGTTAATGCCGGGAACATTAAAAATCAGCCTAAACGAATGCACTCGCGCTTGGCCTGCCCGTACCGAAAAGGTACGTTGGGGCGGGCGGCCTTAAAAACGAAATGAGGGATAGCGAGCTTTGCCCGTCCGAACGGCCTGGCCGGGCGGGCGGCTTTGCGGGAAACCTTTTTACGCCTTCCCGTGAGATCTTTTTTGTGAGACATTTCTTCTGCCGGGGATAACTTGGAAAATCTAGCTCCAGTGTGTATTTTTACCCACTTGATTAATTTCAGCCAGTAAACATTTTTCAATTAGATGAATCGTAGTCTCACTAACGCCATCCGCTATGTATTGGATGAATTGCTGCCCCCTGTCCTGAGAGATGCCCGGTGGTTTATGTACCCGTTTTTCTATATCTGGTACAAGGGCGATAGAAAGCAAATAAAAATGTACATGGATTTCAAAAGCCTCGCCTATGATATGACCGAGGAGGAATTCATAGAGGTGTACCGAAACATAGACAGCATGGCCCGCGACCGGCCTACCGATCTCAACAATGCCTGTATCAAGTTCATGCTGGAAAATATTGACCCCACTGCGAAATCTCTCATGGACGTAGGCTGCGGCAACGGCTACTGGCTTAACCTGGTAAGTGAAAGCAGGAAAGACCTCAAGCTCACCGGCTGCGACCTGTATGACAATGTTGCAACTCTGAAGAATGCGGATTATGTAAAGGGCAGCATCTACAAACTGCCGTTTGCAGATAATGCTTTCGATGTAGTTACCTGCCACCACACCATAGAGCACCTGCGCGAACTGCCCGATGCTATTGCCGAGCTGAAAAGGGTAGCGAAGAAACAGGTGATCATAGCCACACCCCGCCAGCGCTACTACTACTACACTATGGATCATCACCTGAATTTTTACCCCATAGCGGCTTACCTGCAGAAGGAGATCCAGATAAAGGATAACATTTGCAAAGAGCTGCAAGGCGACTGGGTGTATATAGGTAAACTTAACAAATAATCTTCCCGCAAGAAATGAAGAAGGCCCCACTCACTCCACCCATCCAGGCGACAAAAGCAGCGATACCGGTCAGCAAAGACTTTATGCTGTCGCTGGTGATTCCGTGCTACAACGAATCTAAGCGGGTGGAGATCATGTTTGTGGGCCTCGCCGAGTTTGAGGAGAAATGGAAGGGCGCTTATGAAGTGATCATTGTTGATGATGGCAGCAGGGACGATACGTGCCAGAAGATACAGGATGCGCTGAATGATAAGTACAGTGCCCTGAAAGGCAAGGTGCGGCTGGAACGGATGCCAAAGAATGGTGGAAAGGGTAGTGCATTGAAATACGGCGTAAGCCTGGCCCATGGCGATTATGTACTTACGCTGGATGCCGATATGTCCACCAAACCCACAGAGCTCATCAACTGGCAAAAGAAAGAACCAGCCGTGTTTGAAGGGAGCGATACATTGTATATAGGCTCACGCAGGCATGAAGATGGCAAGGTTGAGGCACTGCAAAGCCGTAAGTTCATAGGTGGTGTATTCAATAGTATTGTGCAGTTATTCACCTCGCTGCGGCTTAAGGATACGCAGTGTGGATTTAAGTTATACCCCAGGGGCGCGGCAGCATTACTGTTCGGCAATATGCAGAGCAAAGGGTGGGAGCACGATGTGGAGTTGCTCTACCAGGCCGATCTCAACGATTATAAGATAGTGGAAATGCCCATCAGTTGGGTAAATATGCCGGAGAGCAAGGTTAATGTCGTGAAGGATTCTATCATGATGCTGCTGGGTGTGCTGGCGATCTCTTTCCGTATATGGCTATACAATACGTTCGTTTTACCATTCAAAATGCCGGCAACTGCAACTCCTGAACAAAGGAAGCATATCCAGTATCGTGCGATATTCAATGTGCTGGCAATTTTGCTGGTAGTGGCCATGCCGGTAATGAGCTTTCAATTTGGCGTAACGGGCGATGAACACTGGCATTTCGATTACGGCAACGACATTTACAATTACTTCTTTCATGGCGATACCAATGCTCAGACCACAACGTCGGGCATACAGTATTATGGAGGCCTCTTCGATTTTATCACAGCGGCCACCTATCACCTTTTTCACTTTTGGGACCATTATACCACCATGCATTTCATTAATGCACTGGTAGGTGCAATCGGTATCATATTTGCGGGCAAGCTGGCCAGGTTGCTCACCGGCAACTGGAACGCCGGAATATTGACGGTTGTGTTCCTTGTGCTTTCTCCCAGCTGGTTCGGGCATAATTTTGCCAATCCTAAGGATATTCCTTTCTCTGTTGGTTATACTGCAGGTATCTACTACATTATTCTGTTTATCCGGTCGCTGCCCAATCCTAGCTTCAAGCAGATACTTGGCCTTTTGTTAAGCATCGGCTGGGCTATGGGGGTGCGTATAGGTGGGCTGTTGCTCATAGCCTATCTCGTTTTGTTCATTGCGGTCTATGTGGTTTTTACAAAACAATTCAAAGCTGTTGTTACCGGCCGCCTCATAAAGCATGTAGCTATAGTAGCTGTTTCCGGCTACCTCATAGCGCTCATCTGCTGGCCATGGGCGCACCAGGGCATTATCAACAAGCCGCTGGAGGCACTGAAGATCATGTCGAACTTCTTCATCAACATAGGCCTCCTATATGATGGCAGGAAGATATTCAGCAACCAGATACCGTGGTACTATATACCAAGGTATGTTACTTATACGGCGCCGGTTATTGTGCTTTTGGGGTTTGTTATCGGCTGTGTGTCTTTGCCTGTTGCCTTTAAGAACAACAAAAAGGCGCTGCTGTTTTCGTTGTTCATTTTATTCGCCTGCCTTTTCCCCGTGGCGTATGCTATCTATAAGAAATCATCCCTGTACGACGGCTGGCGGCATTTCCTGTTCATTTATCCGCCTATGGTGGTGCTTGCTTCCGCTGGCTTTACCTGGATCATGAGTTCACAGAAAGCAGCAGTAAAATATGTGGTTATAGGTTTGATCGTAATAGGGCTGGTATCACCGGTAAAATTTGCTGCTGCCAATCACACCTTTGAATCTCTTTACTACAATGAGATAGGCGGCGGCCTAAAGAATATCTACGGCAAGTACGAGACAGACTACTACATGCTGGGCATAAAGCCCGCTACAGAATGGCTGATGAGCCATGAGCAGCTGCAGAATAAGAAGGTGGTGATCTCTACAAATTGTGTGAACCCTTTGCTTGCCTATCTGTACCTGGGCCATTACAAAACAGACCCTTACAAGTACGAACGGCCATACGAGCAGCTTTATGAGCGGACGTCGCAGTTTGTGCAAGATCCGATACAGGATTCTATGAATAAGGTCTATGCCGCCATTTATCCCGGCTTTATCAAGGATACTTTCCCGGTAAGCTGCAACTATGTAAAATCGTTTAACCGTTATTCAAAGGATTGGGACTACTGTATACTCTTCTCCCGCGATGAAGACCCGAGCGTATTGTCTTCGGGCAACTGGCCCCCACCGGAGACGATCTATACCGTGAAGGTGGATGGGGTACCTATAGCTGCTGTACTGAAAAGGAAGACCAAGAAGGACCTTGAAGGTTTTCAGCTGATGAAGGCCAAAAGGATAGATGAGGCAAAAGAAGCCTTCCTGGCCTCGCTGCAGGAATTTCCGGATAATGAGCTGGTTTGGGAAGCCCTCACCGAAATATATGACGCCGAAGGCAAGCCGGATTCGGCGATCTATGCCGGGTACAAAACACTCAGTCATTATCCCGGCGATATCACTGTTTACCAGATAATGGGGGGTGATTATTTAAAGGCGCACAAAGCAGATAGCGCTATGAAGCTGTACAAAAACCTGGCGCAGTATAATGAGAGCTACAGCCATTATTTTATGGCCTATGCCTATGCTACATCCGGCAATGCCAGCAGCGCCTACAGCGAGATAGATGCATCGATAGAGGCGGATAAATACAATCAGCAGGCCTACAACCTGGGTATAAAACTCGCCCAGCAACTTAAAGACCAGGGCCGGGCAGAGGAATATTACGAAAAGGCAAAGAAAGCATTCCCTGAGGAAGAGGAAGGAAAGTAATGCTGGTTACTCGGTCCCCGAAGGTTTTTTGGCAGTCGTATCGGCGGCTTCTTCCTCTTTTACTTTTTGCAGCAGTTCTTCCTTTTGCTTCGCTGCATATTTATTGCCGTGAAAAAACTCGCTGAAGTTATCAAATGATTTCCGCCAGCCTATGCCCACGCCGCTGCGCGTGATGTCGCGGTCAAGAGTGACATCGTAGTCGCTCGTCCTGAATGCGCTCACTCTGATACCGCTGTTTTCTGCTACCTGGTATTGTATGCGGAAGTCGCCTGTTATGTTGAAGTTTGAGGTGCTGCTGGCGCTGGTGGGCTTTCCCCAATCCGATGTACTGCCTACTTCCACAACCAGGCGCTTGTTAAAATAATTCCAGCCAATACCGCCATATATCTGGCTCCTGTTCGCAGCCGTAAGGCTCGAAGGGTCATTGTAGTTGTAGTTAGTGTACTTAACGGCAACACTGAAATCGTTGTTGCCGGTGATCTTGCTGACCATGTTTGTCAGTGTTGCAGAAGTGGTGCTGGATAGTGCCTGGCTAAGGCTGTTGATAGCTCCGGTCTGAACCGTGGCGCCGCTAATGGCATCAGCTTGTATAAAAGAGCCAAACAGTAAAAGAGCGCTCACCTCTACTACCTGCTGTTGCGGGTCGCTGTTTATCAGCATAAGCCGCCTGTAACCAATGGTACCCTCTGAGTGGGAATCTTCTCCAAGGCCAATGTCGAAGGTAAGGTCCGGCTTGGTCAGGTATCCTGCCATTTTAACTTTTACATCCACATCCTGCCGGGTCTGCGCGTCGGTGCGGTCTGGTCCAGATAACGCAGTCTGGTCCTGCTCATTAAGAATGTCTATGAGCCTTGCCTTAGCTTTATAGGTGGCATTGACATTTACTGTAGTGCTTGCAAACGGTCCGTTGAAGCTCACGGTACTGCCGGATTGGAGGTCAAATTTCTTTTGAATAAACAGTTTTTTATAAGTGTAGGTATAAGTGCCTTTATCAATAGTGTACACGCCATTCATGCGTATGTCATTATTGGGCGGAATATCCAGCTGTATGCGGCCATTGCCCTGGGCTGCTATTTCATCCCCTGTGGATGGATCCAGTACAATATGCATTTCCGCAAGGTCATTGATGCTTGCATCTATGCTGATGCTGATTTTGCTTTTACTTTTTCTTACTGTCTTTTCCTGGTTTTTTCCGTACGTTTTAAAAGACGCATAGGAGTAGCCGGAGACATCTCCGCTGCCGGAAGTGATTGGGATGAAAATGCGTGACTTCGCTGCCGGAATGGCATTGGATATCTCCATTTTTATATCGTTAAAAGGGCCCCTGATCGTGAATGAATCGATACCCGCGATAACGTGGCCATAGAAAATATTGTTGTCATTGGAACTCAGGTTCAGTGCCTCAAACTTATCGGATGCAATGTTAAGATGCATCTGCATGTCTTTAAAAAGATTGTGCGAAAAATGTCCGGAAAGTGTTGCGGTATTCTTATACACATCAAGGATCTTTACATTGCTAAAGCCAATGCGGCGCGTGGTCACATCTATCGCCGCTGCCGGAATAGTATAGTTGCACCCGGTATAGTCTATGTGTACGCCCGCATTTTGCAGGTTCACCGTACCCTTCATTTCCGGCGCGTACGAT
Source organism: uncultured Bacteroidota bacterium (assembly GCA_903881585.1). Classification (GTDB taxonomy): domain Bacteria; phylum Bacteroidota; class Bacteroidia; order Chitinophagales; family Chitinophagaceae; genus Nemorincola. Next base: position 24,341 of record CAIRTW010000070.1, read on the forward strand.
GCCCCGTTAAAAGCCACACTTCCGTTGATGGTACCCGAAAGACGGCTCATAATACCGGCAACAAAAGGCGACACCCATACTATAGGTGCATTATTGAACTGAATAACACCATCCAGCCGCTGATGGGTAGTGGTATCAAAAGAAATATTGCCGCTTGCAGCAATGGATGCATCGCCCCTGAAAATACCTGTTTGCGGGTCCAGGCTCAACAGCTTTTTGGCGCCATCATAGTTCCCTATTATGCTTATCGTGCCAACAGTATCAGAGCCCAGTTTCACATCTGTAGCCTTGACATTTGCACTAATGTAGAGATCATCAAATATTTTATCGATCCTTATCGTTCCATTCAGTCGGCCATCGGGCTGGTAAGTAGCAAGCCCAGCCCAGGTTCCCAACTGTCCAAGGTCTATGTTTTCCGTGCTCACAACGATAGACCTGTCATTATTCTGCAATTGTGTGGCAGCTGTTATCCTTTGCAATCCTGACGACAGAACGATACCCTGCACGTTCAGGTATTTATCGCTGTACACCACTTTACTGCCGCCGGCTATATCCCACTTGGTCTGGTTCAGGTAAAACTGAGACGGCAGCATTGTCAGAAACAGCGAATCTCTTCGGGCCAGTATCTGGCCATTAAGCGTTATGGAGCTGCTGGTATCTGGTGTTGTCGTGGCGATAGTAAAACCAACCGAGTCATTACCAATGGTCGCAGTCAGACTTAATGACCCATTCAGGATACTGTCTCCCACAGCCACATTATCAATGTTGGTGTTAAGGGCTATCTGGTTCAGGTTTCCCTCGCCGGTGATAGCGATGTTGGTCATGTGGAAGTTGGCAATACTTCCATAGGGTACGCTGGCGTTAAGTGTCAGTTTTTGTGCAGTTGTGTTTAATGACCCTGTGATCGTAGATGAATCGAATCCACGCATAAGCGGAAATGCCACTGCCAGTATGCTATCGATGCCGGATGTTTTTATGCTGAATTCGAGTGCCTGGTTTGGGGCATATTTTACTGGCGCCGGTATATAACTGGGCAGGTAGCGCGACAGGTAGAACTGGGTAGAGGCAGGCAGTTCGCTCAACTGGTAGCTGCCTTTTATGCTGGCAACGATACTGTTGCTTTGTACTGTGAGCAGCCGCATCGTGCTGTCGCCGGTGGAGCGCACATAAATGGAATCAAGTGCCAGCTTATGGGTGTTCCGTTTCATGTCTATGTTGAAAAGCTTGGCGTAACCGGAGAAGTTATCAATACTGTTTCCGGTGCAGTTCAGGTCGAAGTCGGCAGAGGCGGTTATCGTATCCTTCGTGAGCTTTAATGCCTTGAAATTACAACCCAGCAAGTGCGCGGTGGCGTTGATGTTAAGATTTTTCTGGGTGTAGTCGATACCGCCGTCAAATTCCAGCCCCAGGTTAGGGTCGTCAACAAGCACTTTTCCGGTGAACTGTTTTTTTGCCACCGTTCCATGGGTAATAATGTTTTGATAAGTATATCCGTTTATGGTAAATTCAGGGATCACACCGTCTATATCCATTTGCACCTTTTCAGGGTCAAAAGAGTTGCCGGCAACATTTTCCTTAAGCGTTATTCCGCCAAATAGCGGTTGTTTCAGCAAAATGCCTATCTGCAGGCTATTAGTGGTTACCATGCCCGAGTAAGCTGCTGTACTGCTGTTAAATCGGGGTATATTCATCTTAATATCTGTGGCAGCAGAGCCGAGGTTGGTTTTCAGTGCGCCATTAACAGCGAAGTTTTCTATATAGCCTTCATATTTGCCGGTGAAGTAGGCATAGGTGATTTTTTCCAGGTCTATGTTTGGGCTGTTCCGGAGGGCAGGCACATAATGCAGTATACCCTCGCCCGTTGTAAATAATTCACCGTCTGTGAACGTGATATAGGTTTTGTAGATGTCGGGCAGGCCCTTCATCGTTATGCTCCCTTTAATAACGGTATTGCCGTCCGTTACGTTCAGGTGCTGAGCAGCCAGGTTGGCTACAGTGCCCTTGCCATCGCCGGATGCATGCAAAACTATCTGTGGCAGATTCTTCAGTTGCGGGGCGAAGAATTCGATATCGCGCTCATCGATCGTGGCATCTTTCAGATGGGCCACCATGGTTACACTGTCAATGTAGGACGTGAAGTCGGGAAAATGCCGGTAGTGCATGGCGTAGTAGCGCTGCACCTTGCTGTAGTTCGTTTCCAGGAACAGCTCATCGCATATAGATGCAACAGGGGAGACGGATACCTTGCTGCGCATACTTTTTATTGCTATCCCGCACCTGTCGTGTGCCGATAAGTGGGTCACATTGCCGCGCAGGGTATCGCCGGTAATGTTGCCGTCTTTTATAGCTACATCAATATCCCGTATCATCAGGTGGTTCTGATCAAAGAGGCCGGGTACGGGTATTTTGTCGTCCATCGTCAGGTTGAACGAACAGCCTTTAAGAGATATGCTGGCTATTTTTGCGGCCCATTTATCCGGGTTAAAAGGCGTCGGGTCAAAATCTTCTCCTTCGTCGGCCCGTTTTGAATGCGGTTTTCCGGCTTTGTAAATACCCACACTAACAACAGTATTGCTGATGAGAATGGCGTCCACATCAAGGAGTTTCTTGTTCACATTCAGCGCGTTTGCATCTATCGATAATCCACCAACGTCAAAGTCCAGATCCTGGCCTATCCATTTATCGTCCATATGGAAACGGACCTGCTCCAGTTCTACTTTTTTAAGGTCCAGATCCAGCGGTTTGCCGGCAGCAGTATCTTTTTTGGTGGTGGGTGTATTAAAGGCATCGGCAATAAAATCTGAATTCCAGCTGTCGGATGTTGCAGTGCGGTACAAATGAATATAGGAGTTCTTCAGCCCGATATAATGGATGACCGGTTTCTTTTTGAACAGGAACCAATCTGTTATCCTCACCTCGGCATCGCCGGCATAGAGAAGGGTATCATGGGCCTGCCCCTCAATATAAAGTCCCTGCAGATCTATATGGTTAAGGAAGTCGATACGGACGTGTGCAATTTCAACTTTTGTTTTCAGCTTTTTTGACAGCGTTTCCGCTGCCTTTCGTACAATGGCATTCTGTACCGGCGTATAGTTTACCAGCAATACAACCGCCAGCAGCAGGGTAAGTATAGTTGCTACCGTGTAGCGTAATATTTTAAAGAAGCGTCTCAGTAATTGGCCTTATTTATGAATATTACAAAAGTAACCTCATATAGCCTAAAAGCGCAGAATAAAGTGTTAAACCTTGGTATATAAATACAACAATTCCTGATGATGGTAAAAATGTATTTATTTTGAGCTTTCTCCGGCACAATTTAAACGATAACAATGAAAGCAATAACTCTTTGCACATCTCTTTTAATGATAGGTATGACAGCGCAGGCACAAAACAAGACGGCTTTTACAGGCCATTATCCCGATACAAAAAAGACAAGCCAGGCAGATGATTATTTTGGCACAAAAGTCGCGGACCCGTACCGCTGGCTTGAAGACGATAGGTCGGATGAGACAAAGGGCTGGGTTGTGGAGCAAAATAAAGTGACCAGCGGCTACATTGCCCAGATTCCTTTTCGAAATGCGATAAAGGACCGACTGACAGCCCTGTGGAATTATGCCAAGTACAGCGCCCCTTTCAAGGAAGGCGGCTACACCTACTTTTATCTTAATGACGGTCTGCAAAACCAAAGCGTGCTTTACCGGCAGCTGGGCGATGGCGCTCCGGAAGTATTCCTGGACCCGAATAAGTTCTCTGCCGATGGAACCACCTCTTTACAAGGTATAGACTTCACCAAGGACGGTTCGCTGGCAGCCTACCAGATCAGCGAGGGCGGGTCGGACTGGCGCAAGGTGATTGTGATCGATACCAAAACCGGCAAGAAAATGGACGATACGCTCCGTGATGTAAAGTTCAGCGGCACATCATGGTTGCATAACGAAGGGTTTTATTACAGCAGTTACGACAAACCCAAGGGCAGTCAGCTGTCAGAGAAAACGCAGATACACAAGCTCTATTTTCACAAACTGGGCACTCCCCAGAGTGATGATAAGCTGATATTTGGCGGCGATGCTACGCCGCGCCGGTACATAGGCGGCGGTGTCACCGAGGATCAGAATTTCCTGGTCATCAGTGCTGCCAATGCAACTTATGGCAATGAACTCTATGTGCAGGACCTCAGGAAGAAAGATGCGCCGATAGTGCCGATCGTTACTGGTTTCGACAATGAGCAAAGCATAGCTTATACCGAAAACGGGAAACTATATATAGAGACCAACCAGGGCGCGCCTAATCGCAAGCTGGTAGTAGTTGACGCCGCCACACCGGGCAAGGAACACTGGAAGGTACTGATACCCGAAACTAAATTCCCGCTCAGTGTATCTGTTTGCGGCCACAAAATTTTTGCGCAGTACCTGGAAGATGCAGTTTCCAAAGTGTATCAGTACAGCCTGGACGGCAAGAAAGAGAAAACCATAGAGCTGCCTGGCCTGGGCACCGCCGGAGGCTTCGGCGGCAAAATGGACGAAACGGAGACCTACTACACCTACACTTCTTATGTATATCCATCCACCATATTTAGGTATGATATTAAAACAGGTAAATCAGAAGTGTATAAAACATCCGGCGTCAAGTTCGACCCTAAGGATTATGAAAGCAAGCAGTTGTTTTACAAGTCGAAAGATGGTGCCCGGATACCAATGATCATTACCTATAGGAAGGGCATGAAGCTAACCGGTAAAAACCCCGTGTTACTGTACGGCTATGGTGGCTTTAATATCAGCCTCACGCCATCATTCAGCGTCAGCAACCTGGTGTTTATGGAGAATGGCGGTATCTATGCGGTTGCCAATCTGCGGGGCGGCGGCGAGTATGGCGACAACTGGCACAATGCCGGTATCAAGACCAAGAAGCAAAATGTGTTCAACGACTTCATAGCGGCAGGCGAGTACCTGATCCAGGAGAAATACACATCCAAAGAATACCTGGCGATCTCAGGCGGTTCCAATGGAGGCCTGCTGATAGGTGCTTGTATGACCCAGCGCCCAGATCTGTTCAAGGTTTGTTTCCCGGCAGTGGGTGTGCTGGATATGCTGCGTTACAATAAGTTTACCGCCGGCGCCGGCTGGGCTTACGATTATGGCACAGCTGAAGACAGCAAAGAAATGTTCCAATACCTGTACAAATATTCCCCCGTACACAATGTGAAGAAGCGGTGCTATCCGGCAACACTGGTAACCACTGGCGATCATGACGATAGGGTAGTACCGGCACACTCATTCAAGTTCGCAGCCTCGCTACAGGCCGGCCAAACCTGCAAGAACCCGGTGCTGATAAGCATTGAGACCAAAGCAGGCCACGGAGCAGGCAAGCCAACAGATATGATCATCGCTGAGCAGGCCGATAAGTGGGCGTTTTTGTTTTGGAACATGGGGCTTACTTATAGGAATTAGGAATTGGGTCCCGATAGCTGTTGGTGTGGAATTTGGATTGTTTTCCATCCCTTTTTTTGGTATTTTTACATTGATTGAATAGTATGCCAACACTGTATTTCAATAATTTCAGAGGGTTTAAGGAGACGTTTTTGCCACTAAAAAATATGAATTTTTTTGTGGGGGAGAATAGTACGGGAAAGACTTCGGTGTTGAAGTTGATAAAGATTTTATCTGATTATAAATTTTGGATGCTCCAAGATTTTAATCGAGATATTGAACTTGGTTATTTTTCTGAAGTAGCGACCTATGGAGAAAGCTTTTTTGAAATTGGGTTTTATCATGAAAAAATAGAGAATGGAATAAATGCTGTCAAACTAAAATTTATTGACGATGACGGCATTCCTCTGCTAAGCGATATACATGTATTGATAAATTTGGTTATTAACGTTCAAATTAAAATTGAAAAAAGCACAAGTTTAAATGATGTTATAAATTATTCATACAGAATGTTAGATTACATTCAAGATGATAAATTAGGATATAATCGATTGAAATTATGGATGAAAGATGACTCGCTCCAAACAATTAAATTCCAGCATTTGGATTCGGATATTTATACTCTTAAGAACAACTTCGACATATACTATATAGTCTATACATTACAAGACCTAAAAAAAATCAGCATTATTAATTCAGATATTTCTTTGTTTGCAACTGAAGTTATTTTATTTGCACCAATAAGAACTGAACCAAGGCGCACATATGATAGTTATAAAAAAACATATAACTCGGATGGTGCTCACACACCTTATATTTTGAGGGACCTTATTGGAAATGAGAAAAATATTAC
>CAIRTW010000071.1 GCA_903881585.1 uncultured Bacteroidota bacterium
TATACTATTTTGTAACAGCAGCGGTTCCTGATACGATCGTAAACAGTGAGCCTAATGAGCGCACTTACTGGATGAATATATTTGACGTGTCGGCAGATACCTTTACTCTGCCTATTGATAAAAAAGTGGGCGAAATGCTATATGAACTTACTTATTCCATACCCTCTTAAACTGAAAATTCTTCCCCGCCGCGCTTAAATGCCAAATTCCGGAAAGGCTTAATAAGCATTATTAATATACCTATTTGCGCTACAAGCGGGCCTACCCATTACCTTTGCAGCTATGAAGTTATTAATGTCATATCTCAGCCGCTACAAGCTGATGATCTTTCTGGCTATTGTACTAGCTGCGATCAATCAGAGTTTTTCGCTGCTTAACCCCTGGATGGCAGGTAGAATACTTAACGAACTGGTAAATCACCCCCATTCTTACGATCTGGGCGGGAAACTTGCCAGGATACCACATGCCTATTACATGCGTGCCTTATATTTTATTTGCCTCATTATGGGAATAGCAATGGTTTCCAGGATTGCCAAGAATTTCCAGGATTATGTGGTGAATGTAGTTATTCAAAAATTCGGCGCGCGCTTATATACAGACGGCTTGCGCCACGCACTCCGCCTTCCCTACCAGGATTTTGAAGACCAGAGTAGCGGACAAACACTTTCTGTGCTCCAGAAAGTCCGCGCTGATTGCGAAAAATTTATCAATTCTTTTTTTAATGTGCTGCTGCCCACTATCGTAGGTATTGTCTTTGTTATTGTGTTCACCGTCCGGCTCAATCCATATCTGCCATTGGTGTATCTGGGCGGGGCAGCCATTTTAGGGATCCTTACCAGTACATTAAGCAAAAGGATCAAAACCGTTCAGAAAAATATTGTAAGAGAAACCAATCAGTTGGCTGGTTCAACCACAGAGTCGCTGCGCAACATAGAGCTGGTAAAGAGCCTTGGGCTTACCAGCCAGGAAATACGCAGGCTTAACGCTACTACGATCAAGATACTGCAGCTGGAACTGAAAAAAGTGCGCAGCATACGTACTATATCCTTTATTCAGGGCACGTTTGTGAATTTCCTGCAGCAGGTAATAGTGATGAGTCTGCTATTCTTCATTTTTAAAGGCACGATCAACCCCGGCCAATATCTTACGCTCACGTTCTACTCTTTCTTTATTTTCGGGCCGATGCAGGAAATAGGGAATGTAATCCTTTCATACCGCGAGGCGGAAGCAAGCCTCAACAATATGCAGGACTTGTTTAAAAAACCGGTGGAATATGCACCTGAAAACCCGGAAGCTATTAATGGAATTGCAGAAGTGAAGTTCAGCGACGTTACCTTTAAACACAACAGCGCCACCCGCCCTGCGCTCGAAAGCATCTCGTTTGATGTGAAGCTGGGAGAGACCGTGGCTTTCGTAGGCCCGTCGGGCAGCGGAAAGACTACCCTTGTAAAATTGCTGGTTGGTTTATATCATCCTATTAAAGGGCATATTTATTATAACGGTCACGATGAGGCCAATATAGACTATGAAGAGCTGCGCCACCAGATGGGCCTGGTAACACAAGACCCGCAGCTGTTCTCAGGCACCATACGCGAAAACCTTTTGTTTGTTAATCCTGGCGCCAGCGCCGAAGAAATAAACGCGGTACTGCAAAAAGCAGCCTGCCAAAACCTGCTGGCCCGTGCCGATAAAGGCCTGGACACCATGATAGGCGAGGGCGGCCTCAAGCTCTCCGGCGGTGAGCGCCAGCGTATATCTATAGCCCGCGCCCTGTTGAGGCAGCCGCGCCTTATGATATTTGATGAGGCCACATCTGCGCTCGACTCGCTTACCGAAGAAGACATATCACAGACCATACGCAGCATCACCTCACAGCGTCAGCATATAACGATTATGATCGCGCACCGCCTCTCTACCATTATGCACGCAGACCGCATCTATGTGCTGGAAAAAGGCAACGTTATAGAAACAGGCAGCCACGCCACCCTGCTTGAAGAGAAAGGTCTCTACTACGCCATGTGGCGCCAGCAGATAGGTGAGCGTAAGGAATCGCCTGCAATGAGAAAAGCAATGGCCAATTAACTACCGGTTTATATCCATTTAAAAGCCATCAAATTTTCTTTGATGGCTTTTTTTATTTCCCTATTTTTATGATCACCTATGAGTTACAAACACCCTTTTTATATCCTACTGCTGCTCTTGGTCTCCGCCACCGCCAATGCGCAGGATACCCTCACACATAGCAGGCCTTACGTGCCTTACAAATACTGGTGCATAAAGCTGCCCTTGTTCAACCTGACAGACCTGAACAGCCCAAATTTACAGTTTGGGGTAGAGCGCCGTTTTGACAAGCGGAATGGTGTGCAGCTATTAGCCGGCATCAGCGCCGACCTCAGCACTATAAGGCCAAAACCACATGATTATTCAGCCATAAATGGTTTCCGGCTAAGGGGTGAATACAGGTGGTATTTTCATGTGAGGAAAAAGGCCTCTTTCTTCCTTGCTGCCGATGCTTTCTACACTGCCTACAAGCACTACACCCAGGATTCCTTTGTCAACCAGGCCAACGGCGTTCATTATTCCGATAATTTTTACGTACAAAAGAAAATGGCTGGCGCAGACGTAAAATGGGGACTGCAATTTCATAGCGGTAAGCATTTTATGTTCGAGACATTTGCGGGCCTTGGCTTCAAGCATAAGTTGGTAACGCAAACCGGCAGAACAGTACCCACAGATGATGCAGTGCCACTACCCGCTCCTATCGACTTCAACCCGAACGCCGAATCAAATGCGCTCGGCTCTTATACCACTGTTTCTCTGCCCTTGAATTTCGTTGTTGGTTATATTTTCCGCTGATTCCAAATAGAAATATTGCATACAATATTTCGTAACATCATGCGTTATATATGGCCTGATGCTTAGGTATTTATCCATATTGCTTGTTTGCGGTGCCCTGTCTGTACACGCTCAAAACCTGGTAACCAACCCCGGTTTTGAAGAAAAATACAGATGCCCTACCGGCAGGAGCGAGATCATTTATTTGCCTGTTTACCGTGATTTCCCAACGGCGCTTGACTGGGTGAGCCCGATGAACACCACACCAGATTACTTCAATACATGTGCCACAAATGTTCAGGTAAGAGTTCCTGAGCTCTCGCTGGATGGGTATCACAAACCACACGGTGGTGAGGCTTATGCAGGTATTTCTATGTTTGCCGGCTCTGTATTTCATGATTCGGCCGACTACTGGGCCGAATACCTGGAAACAAAACTCTCCGCACCGCTGCTGGCCGGCCATGCCTACTATATCAGCTATTATGTGTGCCTCACTAATCATGCCCGCGAGGCCTACAACATCATCTCCGTAGACAATATCGGCGCCCGGCTTACGGTGAATATGCTGGACACGAATTGCCAGGGGCCCATGTTCTATGTAAATGGCCCGCCGGATATCCATACGCCACCTGGCCTTTTTGTTACCGATACAGCAAACTGGACTTTGGTGTCCGGCGTGTACAATGCTACAGGGGGCGAGCAGTGGCTGACCATTGGCCGGTTTTATTCCGATGTGATCAACTACCAGTTACTGTATTCGCCGGTCAATGACATTACCAGGATACACTCCATCTGCTACATGCTTGTAGACGACGTATGTGTAACAGATATGGCTAATCCCGAGATCACAGATACCAATATTTACACACCGCAATTTCCCATCGCCATAGGCGGCGGCAAGCCGGAAGGCCAGTATCTGTGGTACAATGGCGATACTTCTTTGCAGATAACCGTGCAGGGGGTGGGTACTTATACACGGCAACGCTGGAGCGGCTGCAGCTACGCAATAGATACTTTTAAAGTAAAGGAAATGCCCGTGCAGGACTGTGTGTGGCTGCCCAATGCCTTTACACCCAACGGTGATGGCCTCAACGATCTCTTTGGCCCGGGCAACAACTATTGTTTCCCTGACATAAAAGACTTTAGCTTCAGCATATACAACCGCTGGGGCCAGCTCGTCTTCCAGACCGTGAGCCCCGGCGAAAAATGGAATGGCATGCTCGACGGCAAGCCGCAGGAAATGGGCGTGTACTACTATACCTTGCGATACTCGTACAACGGAGCATTCGCAGGGCTTAACTCATCCCCCGGTGCGGAAACCAATGTGAACGGAAACGTGACCCTGGTGCGATAACTATTTTTCAATAGCGGCAACGATCTCGGGGCTCATGGGCTTTGTCTTCGGAGAGAAAACAGCAACCAGGTTGCCTTTTTCGTCGATCAGGTATTTCTGAAAATTCCAGGTCACCTCGCTATCCTTGAAGCTGTTGTGGGCCTTTTCAGTCAGCCAGTGATATATCGGTGCCATATCATCTCCTTTTACGGATATTTTGGCAGCCATTGGGAACGTGACGCTATAGTTTTTCTGGCAGAATTCAGCGATCTCATCGTTGGAACCCGGCTCCTGTGCCCCGAAATTATTAGCCGGGAAGCCCACGATAACCAGCTTACCAGCATACTTCTTCGACAGCGCTTCCAGGTCTGAATATTGTGGCGTATTACCACATTGTGATGCGGTATTAACTATGAGTATCTTCTTACCCTTATACTTTGAAAAGTCAACCGTTCCCTTGGTAAGGCCGGGAACTTTAAATTCATAAATAGTTTTAGGTACCGCGTCTGTTTTTACAGGGGCGTACGTAAAAAGAAATTGGAACATCAGTAGAAAATGCAGTGCCATATCGTTTGGTTTTGAATTGTAAAGATGAGAAATGTTATGTTATTAATGGACTTTTTTTCTTTATTTCAATAAAATCAAAAAACAGGGTGCATTTCTATATATAACCCAAAAAAAAGAGGCTGCCCCGTGACTTTGGGAGGCAGCCTCTTTCAATAAGGAACTGATTATTTTTCGATTGTAAATCTTAAGATTTTACTTGTATTTCCTGTTACCAGCCTGATCACATAAACACCGGCAGAGATGTTATCCCCCAGCTTGATGTTTTTATTTATCATTCCGTTTTCTACTTTGGCTACATCCTTATATATTGCCTTGCCCACCAGGTCCAGTACTTCTATTTTCACTTCGTTGGCATCGCTGAATTCCTGCAGGTATCCGGAAATTGTAAATGCGCCATTATTAGGGCTGGGGATTACGGCAAGCGGGGAAATAAACTGCGTTGCTGGGGAAACCCCGGCCCCTGAAACGACGGTAATAACAACTGTAGCTTCGCAACCCGAAGGTGTGGTATAGGTAATTGTTGCAGTGCCGGTAGTTACTCCCGAAACCACGCCTGTGGTTGAACCCACTGTGGCAATTGCCGTGTTGCTGCTGCTCCATGTGCCGCCGGCTGATGGATCGCTCAGGCTGGTTACTCCGCCTACACTTACCCAGTTCCCACCACTGATAGGCGCCGGGTTAACAGTTACAACAGCTGATATAAAACAGCCGCCGGGCATCACATAATCAATAACAACTGTTCCGCCTGATATACCAGTTACTACACCCGTAGCAGAGCCCACCGATGCAACAGGGCCATAGCTGCTGATCCATGTGCCGCCCGGTGTGGCATTACTCAGCGTAATGGTCTGCCCCAGGCAAACATTTGCTGCACCGGTAATAGCAGGTAATGTGGTATTGGCGATCTGGGTCTCGGCATAAACTGTTTGTGTGCAGCCGAGCGGGTTGGTGTAGGTATAACCTATGGCCACGATGCCCGAGGAGTCGCCCCCGGCAAGATAGGTAGCTGCGTAAGCAGATGCCGGATCAAACAAAGAGCTGTCCGTTTGTGCAATATAGCCACTTGAGTCTGTCTGCCAGAAGAAAGTTCCGCCGGGTATGCTTACGCCGGAATTCAGATCGTAAAGCCCACTGTTGATGCACATGGTATCAGGCAATGTAAACGTGCAAACATTTGCCACCGGTTGTATGCTGATATCATCTACCATAGTATAAGTTTCATAAATGCTCGGATAAGGGGCGAGCGGTGAGTTGAGATAAGCGCCGTTCAGCACCACAAGCGTGTGGCCGTCTGCGCCGTTGTAGGTAACCGTTTTTGAATAATAATGCCATGCATGGTCGGGATAAAGTATCAGGAATGAACAAAGCGAATCCAATCCTGCGGGCAAAGCGAACAGGTTCCAGTCAATGGGTGCAAGCGGCACTGTGCTCGTGCTTATTCCCATATCAATATGGTTGGGAAGGGAGATAATGCTGAAAAATGGATTGTCAGCAATTTTGGCCCAGCAGCTCACCACATAGGTGCTTCCGCTCATGATAGTTGATGTGAGCGGCGACTGCTCGCTTTCGCAATGTGGACCCGCACCACCTGGACCTCCATAGCCTATAAAACCTAAAAAGTGATCATTAGGAGTTGGTGTTAACGGGTGTGCATATGTATTGGGCACGCATAATATACTTGGCAGGTCAAGAACTGGGCCACAGGTAGTTGAGGTAGTTGAAAACAAGTCGGGGGTTGCGGTGAACGAACTCCAGCAGTGAATAACACCGTCCACATCCCCGCAGCCGCCTGTGATGTCATCTTCAAAACCTCCGTTCGCTACGAGGTCACACGCAGTGGGGCTGCAACCGGTATCGCCCACAAATACATAAACATAAGTAATGTTGCCATCCACGCCTGTAGCGCTTACCGGCACATATCGCAATAACTGCACACCATATGCCCCCAGGGCAGGAGTGAACGAAACCAGCGTGCTGCTGGTACCTGTTGTTGCAGATAATGTTCCGCCACCTGTTACCACTTCAAGGCATTTAAAACTGGCAGCCCCGTAATCATTATCAAGTATGCTGCCAAGCGTTCCGCCATTGATCGTATCAGGAGTGGTTCCTATGGAGAAATAAGTATATACCCCTGCTGCGCCCATACCATCGTTTATGCCTGCTACTCCAGCTCCGGAACAAGCCGTGCCGCCATAATCTTTATAATTAAGGTCAGCCGCGTTACCAAATGTGGTCTTTACGCTGTACCCTATATCGCACAAAACCATACACTCCTCAGGCGACAGATACCGCTTCATTGCGCCAGGATTTGTTGTGGAGTCATAAGGGCCAGGCAAATTCAGATTGCTCATTACAAAGTATTCGTCATTACTGGCCGGCGGCGACAAAACATAACCGGCAGGTGCATAGCACTCATCTTCGAAATGGCTGAGGCTGCTGCCTTTTTCATAGCAGGATGATGTATAAACAGGTACGGTTGTTGACCCTACGTATTGTATTGCATTTGCACAAACGGTATGGTTCACAAATGTTCCTGTCTGATAACCTAACGGGCATGTGGAAGCAGTGCTGCCGGGGGATAAAACAGTGAGCGGTGTAAGTGCGGGGTTAAAAGTCCAGCCATACATATCGCATGAGCTGGTATCTGCCAACAGCGCGGTGCTGCCTTGCGTTTTCAGATGCTGGTCGTAACGGCTATAGTAATTAAAGTTCGCGCCCAATCTTGATGTGCCGTCAAAGTCTATCATGGATGCAAAGCCAAGTGCATGCATCATTTCATGAAATACCACGGTATAGAGATCATGCTCACCGGGGCCGGGAGGTGTGGAAAGATCGGTATGCCAGTTTATGGATCCATCGCACTGGAAGGCCATTAACCCATGAAAATAAGTAGCTCCATAGCTGCTGTATGTGCCGGATGTGGATACCGGGCTCGACACATTCTTATAAGCGTCTGTACCGGAATTAAGCGTTATCCACAACACATTATCGGCAATGCCGGAAACCGAGCTCAATGCAGGCGCATTAAAGAAAGAACTAGCCACGCCCGCAAAGCCAGACGACCCAAGGCCTATGCTGCTGAGACTGCGCACATAAATATTTATTTTCTGCCCGGAGGAAGATGTTGAAAGCGGGGAATTGATCATATCTGATATGTCGTGCAATACCTGGCACAGTACATTAAGACGTGCTACGGATGCCGGATCAGTACCATCCATACCGCAGCCGGCATCAAGATACATCTGGAAATAGCCTGAGCTACAGCTGGCGACGGAGATCTGCGTGCCATGGCCGTTCGCGCTCTGCCGCATCAATTTACTAATGGAAATATCCGCCAATGAGTATTTATGACCCATATTATCAACAACCGTATCTAAGAGCTTTCCGGGGGTAAGAGCGCCGTTGTCATTGTGAAACCCATTTGATTGAGCATATGATGTGGCGTTAACGAGGAGCAGCATAAAAAGCATTCCGCTTTTTATGAATGTGGTTACTATAGGTTTTAGCATAACAGGTTTTTTAGATTTACAACAAACATAATACAATAAAATGAAATTTTAAAAATATATTTTATTAGCCAATTTATGAGATTGCTGTGCTATTTCAGAAAGGTTTTCATAATTTTAAATGCAAGTGTTTTATAATAATGCCCGCAAAATGACGAGAGAAATGTATGTGGGCATCTACAGATTATCTGCGAATACGGCAATACGGCGTTGTTCAATAATAAGGTAAAGACCAGGTGATGAACGAAAATGAAAACATACAAAAACCAGAATCTACTTTTTCTTGCAATGCGGGAGAAACAATGGCTCTTTCCAGAACGCAAATGGAATAAGTGAAGAGAAGAATAGACTATTATGATAAGAACCCACATGAGTTGGTATCATGGGATGAGGTGCGAAAACGTTTAAAGTTCGGGTGATACTCGGCTCTCACCGACAGTGGCTACGACTATAAGGCCTATTGTGTGCCCACGAGTATTCTAACAATAAGTTATGCCCCGTAGGGGCTATCTGTTTGTAGCCAAAAAGGCAATTCATGCATATTGCCCCATCGGGGCTGTCCGATAATAATATGGGCAATATTGAATAAATTAGACCAAAATTTTACAATGGCTAATGCATATACCCAACTTTATGTACAGTGTATTTTTGCACCGAAATTCAGGGCTGCGATGATGCATCATGAATGGGATGAACGTTTAAGGACTTATATCTCCACTATTGCCAAAACAAATGGCCATAAAATGATCGCTATAAACAACATGCCAGATCATCTCCATCTTTTTGTAGGATTAAACCCTAACCAGTCTATCTCCGAAATGATGCGGACAATAAAGGGCGATTCATCTGAATGGATCAATAAAGAAAAACTGACTTCCCGCAAGTTTCAATGGCAGGAAGGGTATGGGGCATTTAGTTATTCCCGATCGCAGATAGATTCGGTAGCTAAGTATATATTCAATCAACAGGAACATCACAAAAAAGTTACTTTTCTTGATGAATATAAGACCATACTCGAAAATCTTGGGGTGGCATATGAAGACCGTTATATTTTTAAATTACCGGAAGAGGAATGACCTTCTCAAACTGGACAGCCCCTACGGGGCAAAATTGCAATTGGAACATTTTTTTGCTACAAACAGATAGCCCCCATGGGGCATTTCACCAAATTTTATAAAAGAAAAATATGTGCGTACGCCCTGTGAGTTGTTATTTTTCCCTCCCCGGCCTGAAGGGGGAGGCTACTGAGTAGAAGAACGCGATTTTTTGTGCACTGGTCACACCGATCTAAGCCCCCGAGTTGTATAGTACTGATTTTGTTTTTACATTGCATATAGTATAGCATAAAGGACAAAATATAGTGGCAAAAAAGAAACCTATCCTGAGGGCCGAACCGCCAAAAGCGCAGCCCCAGGTACCAAATAAAAAACCGCAGCAAGCCTCGGCCCCAACCCCATTTGTGATGAATGACAAATGGTATATCATCATTCTGATGGCCGTGGTCTTCATTGTTAACGCCCGCACCATTGGTTACGAATATACTTATGACGATGCTGTATTTACTTCAAAAGGAAATCTTATAGATCTGCCGGATATTGGCGGACTAAAGTGCATCCCGGCACTATTCACCCACGGCAAAAACTACTGTTTCGACAAAAGCAATAATGGTTCTTACCGGCCGTTGCTACCTGCTACTTTTGCAGTAGAGCATGCTGTAGTAGGCGGTTTTAACCCTTCTGTGAGCCACTTTGTGAACCTGGTCCTGGCCTGCATATTGATGATGCTGTTGTTCCGGCTGCTGCGCAAAATGCTGCCCACATACTCGCCCTACATACCTTTTCTTATTCTGTTGTTATTTGAGCTGCACCCCATACATACCGAAGTAATGGCCAGCGTAAAAAGCCGGGACGAGATACTGGCGCTGATGTTCAGTGTACTGACCATGTTGCAGACATTGAAGTACATAGAAGATGACAAGCCAAAGCACCTGATCCTTTCCTGCTTCTATTTTTTCATAGCCCTGCTGGCTAAGGAAAGCCCGGTTTGCTTTATCGCAATAGCCCCACTGACGCTCTATTTTTTCACCAGCGCCGACCTCAAAAAGATCGTTATTGCATCAGCACCATATTATGCCATGACCGTTCTTTTCCTGGTCATACGCGGTATGATCCTGGAATCGGGCGCGGGAGATGTGTCTATCACAGAAAATACGTTTGCCGGCATCCATAGTTTTGGTGATAAGATCGGCACGATACTCCGCATACAGCTTAAGTACCTGGAACTGCTTGTTTTTCCAAACCGCCTGTCATTTGACTATTCATACAATCAGATGCCAATAACGAATATTACCAATTACATTTCGATCATATCGCTGGCAATATTCACCGGGTTGCTTGTTTATGCGATCGCAAAATTTAAGAACAAAAATGTGATCGCCTATTGCATACTCTTTTATTTCTTCGCAATGGGCGTTACCTCCGGCTTGCTCATCCAGATAGGTGCCACTGCCGGTGAACGCTTTACATTCATTGGCTCCCTGGCGTTCTGTATCGTTGTCATCCTGCTGCTGGCCCGTCTTTTCAAGTCCGATACCGCAACTGTTGATTATGCGCACGCACGCAACCTTTCTTATGTGGTGATCGGTATCTCGGTATTATACGCGGGCCGCACAATGGCGCGCAATGAGGACTGGAGCAGTAATCTTGCCCTTTTCAGAAGCGGTGTTGTTACAGCGCCCAATAGCTGGCGAAGCACCAATTGCATTGCGGTGGAATACAAACGGATGTCAACAACAGAACCAAACGCACAAATACAGGCTACAGAGTGCGATTCGGCTATCAAATACTATAAGAAGTCGATCGCTATTTATCCGCTAAAGGCAGATACTCATGCCGACCTGGGCGCTATATACCTGATGCAGAAAAGTTATGACTCGTCCATTGCTGAGCTGAAAAAAGCCATTGAGCTGAACCCAAAACTTTCCAGTGCCATCGCCAACCTTGGTACCGTATATCTTACGCTAACGAAGTACCACGATGCGTTGGGCTACTACCGCACCAGTGTACAACTGGACCACGACAATGTTATTGCGCAATTCAACCTTGCGGTATGTTATTACCAGGAACAGAAGTATGATTCAGCTGCAACCGGGTTTACCAGGTCAATAGCGATACAGCCGGAATATAATGGGCATAAGGCATTTGAGTATGCAGGTATCGTATATCGCACCTTGGGTAAGCTGGATTCCGCTGCTAAGTACGAAAACCTGGCCAGACAATTTAAGTAGAAACAAAGGAGTAGAAAATATTTTAAGAATGAAGGTCAATGAAAAACTAGCTCCGTACTTACCGGGCATTTTACTGTTCGTAGGCTTGCTGATCGTAGGTATGGCTACTTACCGAGACTATGGTATGGCGTGGGATGAGCCGGCGCAAAGAGGCCCCGGCCTGCTCAGCTTCAACTATATTTATCACGGCAGCCAGGAACTGTTTCTCACCCCATCCGACAATCACGGTGCTGGCTATGAGCTGCTGCTGATATTTATTGAAAAAGGGCTGCGGCTCAAAGACCCTAAGGCTATCTACGAGATGCGCCACATTGTAACCAATGTGTTTTTCCTCATCAGCTGCCTTTTTGCTTATGTATTGATACTACGCCTGTTCAAGGATAAATGGCTCGCAACACTCGCATTTCTGATGCTCGCGCTCAATCCCCGCCTTTATGGGCATTCATTCTTCAACAGCAAGGATATGCCCTTTCTGTTTATGGTCATTATCATGCTTACGCTCTGCCAGATGGCGTTTGAGCAACAGAAGAAATGGCTGTTCCTGTTGCTGGGTATAGCAGCAGGCTATGCTACCAGTATCAGGATAATGGGGGTTATGCACTTCCTGTTTATCATGGGCTTTTTAGTTATCGATATGCTTGCCGATATGAAGAAAAAAGAGAAGCCCACCAGGCAGCTCATACACATGGGCTTGTTTATGCTGGGGTTCGTCTCGCTGCTTTATATGTCGTGGCCGTATATATGGAAGTCGCCGATAAAGAAATTTGGTGAGTCGTTTACTAAAATGGCCAGCTTCGACTGGCATGTATCCGTCCTGTTCCAGGGCCAAACGATCAAGTCAACAGAGATACCGTGGAACTATTTCCCGGTATGGTTCATCATATCAAACCCGCTGCTGTGGCTTGCCGCCGGCTTTGCGGGCGCGGCCCTCATCGCTTATGCGTTCATAAAAAAACCGCTGGCTTATTTTCAAAACACACCTCAGCGCAACTTCGCACTGTACCTCGCCAGTTTCCTCGCGCCTATTTTCGCCGTCATCATTTTGCATTCGGTGATCTATGACGACTGGAGGCACCTCTATTTTGTATATCCGCCGTTTGTATTCATGGCCATCTATGCCATCCATAAGTTATGGAATGGAAAGATCAAAATGGTATTGCAGATTGCGTGTGGCCTGCAACTGGCGGGGCTTGTCTTTTTTATGGTACGGAACCATCCATTCCCGCAGGTCTATTTCAACCCACTCGTATCGCATGATGAAGAATATCTTCGCCGCAACTACGATTTTGAATACTGGGCATGTGGCTACAAACAAGGGCTGGACTATATCGTAGCCAATGACACATCGCACCACATAAAGATCTGCTGTGAGCATAAGACCCCGCTTGACAACAACATACTCATGTTACCCGCCAACCAGCGCGACCGCTTCGAATGGACTACCAGCGCACAGGATGCCGATTATTTCATCACCAATTTCCGCCTCCACCCTACCGACTACCCGGATGATGTGCATCCATCGCCCAACATTGAGTACGAGATACAAGCAGAGAATAGTACGTTGATGCGGCTATATACACCAAGGGGGAAAAGAGGTGCGATAGTAAAGTAGGTGTATTTGTCTGTAATGTAAAGGAATCACATATCGCGTAGAGACGTTGCATTGCAACGTCTCCTACATAACGCCGACCCGATATCTCTGTAGCTGTATGAAATGCAATCGCAGCATTAACGATTTTCAGACACAAACAACTCCGCAGCTATTCTATCCGCAAATAGCTTGCCCTCATTGGTCAATAGAAGTTTTCGGCCCTGCTGCACCACCCATTTTTTCTCCATGAACAAGTGGCTGCTGTGTTCAACTTCTTTGGCACAGGTGCTGTCCCATTCGTGCTCGATATTATCAAGGTCACAACCCCACATCGTGCGCAGGGAGGTCATTATGTATTCGTTGAGGTGCGCTACAGGGCTTAATTGTTCTTCCTCATAATTCAGTTTGTTGTCCTGTAGAATCCCTTTTACGTATAAGCCGTTATTAGCCACATTCCACCTGCGGGATGTGCCATTGAATGAATGTGCCGATGGCCCTATGCCCAGGTAATGATTCCCACGCCAGTAGTTGGTATTGTGCACTGCATACTTGCCATTGGCTGCAAGGTTAGATATTTCGTAATGTTCATATCCCATCGTCGCAGCCTGCTCCATCAGTATCTCAAACTGCCCTGCCGCCTGTTCCGGATCTACGGGTTGGGCTTTTTTGTTTGCAATTGCATATTGCAGGGCCGTCTTATCTTCCACCGTAAGCGCATAAGACGAAAAGTGCGGTATCCCCATTTCCTTCACTTTCGAGAGGTTATTTTTCCATGCGGCATCTGTAAGGCCAGGCGTGCCATAAATGAGATCAATGCTAAGATTGTCAAACCCTGCATCCTGAGCCGCTTTTATGGCATAGTCTGCCTGCTGTGCATTGTGTGCCCTGTTCATATACCGCAGGTCTTCCTCCCGGAAAGACTGCACACCTATGCTGAACCTATTTACTGGCGTGCCTCGCAGCGATTGTAGATAATGCTTGTCCAGGTCATCGGGGTTTGCCTCAAGCGTACATTCTTTAAGCTCGCTCACCGGGTAATATTTCAAAATGGCATCAAACAGTCTGTTTATCTCATCAGCGGAAAGCAGCGAAGGGGTACCGCCACCAAAATAAACTGTTTCTATCTCTGTGCCCTGCAGATATTCCCGCTGCATCTCTATCTCCTGCAACATAGCCTGCAGTATATCTTCCTTATATTTTAACGAGGTAGAAAAATGAAAATTGCAATACACACAAGCCTGCTTGCAGAATGGGATGTGCAGATAGATGCCGGCGGTTTTAGGCGGTGCTTCGTTGTTGGGATTGGATGGCATTGGGGCAAAGGTAGGGCATAATCATAGGGTCATAAGATAAGTGATTCATTCTTTGTTAGAAATCACTCTTGCAGCTAGTTCTTCCTTTGCCTGCTTCCAGAATAGAAATAGAGACTCGTTATCTTGCACAGCCTGACGTAAACGCTCAGCAGGTGATTTAGCCAACCATATCTGGAGCTGTATTTTTTTACGTGGTCTGGGGTGTCTTTCACTGTTAAAAGAGGTTAAATGTGTTTAGATTAAGTTCGGTTGCCCATTTACGTATGTAATCCCATTCAAGGGAATCTATTTCAGAAAGGTTTTTCAAATCCTCAAGCTGCAAATTACTTTGAATTTGCTGAATCCAGATAAGTTTCGACAAAAGCAAGTCTTCTGGCGATACGATATAAACCGGAACACCGAAAAAGACTAGTGATCTCTTTCGGCTAAACTCCATTTGTCGAAAAGGCTCATTCTTTAATATAATGAAATCTGCCTTATACCCAGACGCATGATCGATTATTTTAAACATGCCTCCACTTTTTATTGCATCTTTTACCGATTCAATATTGCAATAATAGCCATGCTCAAAATATTCAACAAGTGAATCAACATCTTTAAGTTGCAAATGAACCACAAAATCAAAATCACGTGTTGCACGTGGAAGCGTATAAATACTCATTGCCATACTGCCGGAAAGCATGTAGGGCACTTGCCGCTCAGAAAAGAAGGAAGCTATTTTTTGTAAAAAATGCAGCATGAACGTTTATATTAATAATACTGCTTTCGCAACATAACAGCATTGCAAAATACGACGATCGCCGCAATAATGCTACGGCTTGATAACTCTTATATTGCCATCGTTTGTTACTTTTGCCCCACAAATACACATTATGCAATTCGACCGCAAAAACCTTTCTGATATAGAGCTCGTGGAAATGTACCGGGAGTTGCTGCGCCCCAGGATGATAGAGGAAAAGATGTTGGTGCTGCTGCGCCAGGGCAAGATCAGCAAGTGGTTTAGCGGGATAGGGCAGGAAGCCATAGCGGTGGGCGCTACCCTGGCGCTGGATAGCGACGAATACATTATGCCCATGCACCGCAACCTGGGTGTGTTCACTACACGTAAAATGCCGTTTGATAAACTCTTTATGCAATGGCAGGGCAGTAAAGAAGGATTCAGCAAGGGCCGTGAGCGCTCTTTCCACTTTGGCGCCAATGAATACCATATCTGCGGCATGATCTCTCACCTTGGGCCGCAACTGGCTATTGGCGATGGTATTGCACTGGCACATAAACTGAAAAAGGAGAAAAAGGTGTCACTGGCCTTCAGCGGTGATGGCGGAACCAGTGAAGGAGACTTTCATGAAGCGCTGAATGTAGCTGCTGTGTGGGGCCTGCCGGTCATTTTCATCATAGAAAACAATGGCTATGGCCTCAGCACACCAAGCGACGAGCAGTTTATCTGCAAGCAACTTGCCGACAAGGCTATAGGCTATGGCATGAAGGGCATCACTATTGATGGCAATAACATTCTGGAAGTATATAAAGAGATCACAAAAGCCCGCCTGTATTGCATTGCCGAGCAGAAACCCATACTGATCGAGTGTATGACTTTCCGTATGCGCGGACACGAGGAAGCCAGTGGAGTGAAATATGTGCCCAAAGAGCTTTTTGAAGAGTGGGGCAAAAAAGATCCGGTACAGAACTATGAAGATTACCTAAGATCGGAAAAGCTGCTTGACGACAAAAAGATAGAAGCCTTACGTGCTAAGATCCAGAAAGAAATTGAAGATGGAATAGCAACCGGTTTCGCAGCCCCGGAAGTGGTGGCGAATACCAGTGAAGAAGTAGCAGATGTTTACGCACCGCTAACCGCGCCTACCCGACACCCCGTATCCGCAGGAACTGAGAAAAAGTTCATACAGGCGATAACCGAGGGTCTGAAGCAAAGTATGGAGCATAATCCCAACCTGATACTCATGGGGCAGGACATTGCCGAATATGGTGGTGCGTTCAAAGTGACAGAGGGATTTGTAGCACAATTTGGCAAAGAGCGGGTGCGCAATACACCGCTCTGTGAGAGTGCTATCGTAGGCGCTGCGTTGGGGTTATCCATCAAGGGTTTTAAGTCAATGATGGAGATGCAGTTTGCCGACTTTGCAACGGTGGGCTTTAACCAGATCATCAACAACCTGGCCAAGATACATTATCGCTGGGGACAGAATGCTGATGTGGTGATACGTATGCCCACAGGGGGCGGAGTAGGCGCAGGGCCATTCCACTCGCAGAGCAATGAGGCCTGGTTTGTGCATACGCCCGGGCTTAAGGTAGTTTACCCATCTACTCCGGCAGACGCAAAGGGACTATTAATAGCAGCTATCGAAGACCCCAACCCGGTAATGTACTTCGAGCACAAAGCCCTTTACCGCAGCATCAGCGGCAGTGTACCGGAGGAATATTACAGCGTTGAAATAGGCAAGGCAAGAACCGTTCGCGAGGGCAGCGATATCAGCATCATCACCTATGGCATGGGCGTACACTGGGCTACAGCTTATGCAGACAAGCACCCCGGTACATCGTTTGATATACTGGACCTTCGTACCCTGTTGCCGCTGGACTATGCAGCCATACGCGCGGCAGTGCTGCGCACAGGCAAGGTCCTGTTGCTGCATGAGGATACGCTTATTGGCGGCATTGGCGGCGAGCTGGCAGCATGGATCTCAGAGAACTGTTTCGAAAACCTCGATGCACCCATCATGCGCTGCGCAGGGCTGGACACACCTATACCGTTCGCCATACCACTGGAGCAAAACTTTATGGCCAACAGCAGGCTGGATGCTTGTATGCAGAAATTGCTTTCCTATTGATCGCCTGTTATAGCATCAAATGGCATTTTTGCTGCTGACTTTTTGACTTTTGCCTTTTTATAGGGTACATTAGCGGGTGAAACACGGTTTGTATGAATAAACGGTCGTTATTTATTGCTTTGCTTGCAGGATCAGTTTTCTTTTCCTGTAAGAATATGCCCCCGCAAAACCACGGGCCTATAGTGCTTGGCGACTCATCTACTATTGTTACCGAGAATGACCCTCAGAAACTGAAGGACCTTGTAGCCGATCTGCAACCGGTGATCCCCGTACCCGAAAATAAAGACTCTGCCGATAACAAAACCCCCGCAGCAGATACCAGCAAAAAAACGACAACTACTGCAACCACACCCGCTACAAAACCTACGCAAACAGCGCAAGCCCTGCCTAATGTTGCCGGGCTCAGGGCAGACTTTAAAGATGTATCCGTACTTATCCCCGGCCTCAGCGCAAAGCTGGCCGGAAAAGCCAACTTGGAAAAAGCCAATGGTGCCGTATATAGCCTTACAAGCGGTGAGATAGACGGTAATACACTTAGAGTCACCGGTAACATTACTAAGGTATCACAACGTTATCAATCGGTAGTGGTGCTGAAAAATGAGCTGGGTACACTCCCCGTCGAGTCGCTGTCAGTGACTACCGACTGGGAGACCGTTAAGGGCAGTAACAACCAATACAAGATAACAGACCTAGATGCTAAATCATTGGAATACCCGCATGTGAATGGTAACGCCATCCGCAGCGCTGTGGGCAAAGCCGCAAAACACCATCGCTTCAGCCGCAGAAAAGTACAGGAATGGGAAAGCAGCGTGCATCACCTGAAGGCTGTAAACCAGAAACCACTCTACATCATGCTTCGCTCCGTAATGTGGAAAATAGATGGCAAGGACGCCAACGGCAAAATGTTCTCCAAGCAGATAAGGATAGATGTGCCGATGTAAGGCTTCATCAGGAACATCTCTACCCGTTGCACC
Source organism: uncultured Bacteroidota bacterium (assembly GCA_903881585.1). GTDB lineage: Bacteria > Bacteroidota > Bacteroidia > Chitinophagales > Chitinophagaceae > Nemorincola. The sequence goes on from CAIRTW010000071.1 coordinate 18,255, forward strand.
GACTTTTCAAGGGCAACCGTGATTTTTATTTGTTATCTTTGGTAAATGGATAAAAGTCAAAAAAAGAAGTATAAATCCGACTTCAAAACCGCTCTTGACACTTTTGCTGAAAAGCTAAGAAATTATGTATCCTCTGACAACGGTGACTGGACGGTAAAAGGATTCATTGACGTCTATAAAAATATTTATACAATTTCATCCGACACGAAAATCGTGTCTAAAATTCTTGAAATACATATTTTCCCTCAAATTCTGGAATTCGCAGAAAAAATAGGCTATAAAATCGTTATTGCTGAAAAGCAGAACTGGTATCCTGATCTTACTTTCGTAAATAAGGAAAATGAAAAAATAAAATTTGCTCTTGACATTAAAACGACTTTTAGGCGTAATGATAAAACAGCGGGCTTCACTTTAGGAAGTCATGGAGGTTATTTTAAAGAACGAGACAAGGATAAAAACATTCAATTCGCATATTCCCAATATTCCGGACATTTCTGTTTAGGCATTATTTATACAAGAACTGATTTACGGATCATTTCCCCGATACCGAGATATATCAGGTACAGGAATTACTGGAAACAAATGAAATTCATCCGCTTAAAATAGGCGAAAGGAAGGTAACTACAGTCGATAATCTAAAATCAATTACTTCTGTAATTAAGGATTTTGAATTTTTTGCAGCCGAAAAATGGAAAATTGCAAGCGATGGACAAGGCTCAGGAAACACAGCTAATATTGGTTCAACAATAGACATTGATGATCTTAGAAATGAGAATGGAATCTTCAGTAAGTTAGGAGAAGAGTGGTTTGACGAATATTGGATTAATTACGGTTCAGCTACAATGGTCAAAAATGATAAGCTGGTAAAAATTACCAAATTGAAAGATTTTCTTGAATTTAAAGGGAGGCAAGATCTATTAGATAAAATTGTGACTAGGATAAAAAAGGAAAAAAAGAAAAAATGAAAGTAATAGTGCCTCCAATAAAAAGCCAGGGAATTAAGACAAAGCTCGTGCCTTGGATAATGGAACTTATGCCCGAAGCAAAAGGGAAATGGATCGAACCATTTCTCGGTACGGGTGTCGTTGCTTTTAATTCAGGCTTCAAACAAGCAATACTTAACGACACTAATCCGCATATCATTAATTTTTATAAAGGCGTTCAACAAAAAATTATCACAGCCCCATTGATGCGGCAATACCTTGAAATTGAGGGGGAATTATTAAGCAAAGCTGAAAATAATGGATACGAACATTATCTGAAAGTCAGGGCCCGGTTTAATAAAGAATTTTCACCTTTTGACTTTATTTTCCTTTCCCGTGCTGGCTTTAACGGTATGATGCGATTCGGAAAAAAAGGTAACTGGAATATCCCATTTTGTAAAAAGCCGGATCGTTTTGCCCAGTCTTATGTAACTAAGATCACAAACCAACTATCTAACATTGCTCAAATTATACAGCCAGAGCCTTTATGGTCTTTTTATAATAAATCTTTTGCCGATATTATTCCGTTAGCTACAAAAGATGATATTATATATTGTGACCCACCTTATTATGGCCGTTATGTGGACTATTATAATGGTTGGACTGAGCAAGATGAAGAACTGCTGTACAATCTATTAAAAGAAACAAAAGCGAAATTCGTTCTATCAACATGGCATCACAACGACTGGAGAGAAAACACCATGATTGAAAAATTCTGGAACAAATTTAATATTGTAACAAAGGATCATTTTTATCATTCAGGCGGTAATATCGAAAATCGAAAAACAGTCGTCGAAGCTCTGGTCTGTAATTTTGACATTGACGGTATTCAATTACATAATCACGGGCTTAAAGCCAAGATAAAAATTGAGCAATTGGCATTAGACCTCGCAAGTTAAGATTAGTGCATTAGACACTATATCTTCTCCACTCTCCGCTCATGCCTGCCGCCCTCAAATGGGGTCATCAGGAAATCTTTGGTCATCGCTTCCGCTTTTTCAATAGAAATAAAACGCGAAGGAATACAGATCACATTGGCGTTATTGTGCTGGCGGGCCAGAGATGCTATCTCCTCGGTCCAGCATAGCGCTGCGCGGATGCCGGCATGTTTGTTTGCTGTCATACACACGCCATTGCCACTGCCGCATACCAATATCCCAGCCGCAGCTTGCCCTTGCTCTACCATTGTGGCTACCGGGTGTGCAAAATCGGGATAGTCAACACTGTCGAGGCTGTACGTGCCTTTGTCAGATACCTGCCAGCCCTCAGCTGCCAGCATTTTCTTGATCTCTTCTTTATACTCATACCCGGCATGGTCTGCGCCTATTGCCAGTGGCAGGCTCTTATCAAAAGTAGCGTTCATACTATTGGTCTTTTAAAGCGTCTCTTTTTCTTTTTGCCCGTACCACGCGGCCACTGATGCTCACTGATACCTCAAACAATATATACAAAGGTATGAAAACAAGCAGGCAACTAAAAAGGTCGGGCGGGGTAATGATCTCCGCAAGGATGAACAGAATCACGATCGCATATCTGCGTTTCTCCCTCAAAAATTCGGGAGTAAGTATGCCTATGCGCGACAGGAAATATACCAGTATGGGCAGCTCAAACACTATGCCCAGGGCCAGTATCATATTACTCATAGTGTCGTAATAATTATCCAGGGTTATGATGTTCTTCACCTTGGCGCTGAGCTGGTAGTTGCCGAAGAAATTGATGGTATAGGGGGCAACAATGAAATAGGAAAACAGCACGCCGGTAAAAAACAACAGCGAGCACCAGAATACTATGCCGCGTGCCATTCTTATTTCGTCAGGCTTCAAGGCTGGTTTAACAAACTTCCACAGTTGCCACAGTACATAGGGGAAGGCAATGATAAAGCCCAGCATCAGCGATACCGAAAGGCTCATCATAAACTGGCCGGTGACAGCAGTATTCTGGAAGTCCATTTTTATTTCTCCCAGGCAGAATGCATCATAGTGCAGGAACCTGCCCAGCGCACAAAACCATTTGTAAGAAATAAAATCGCTATGTGCCGGCCCCAGGATGATCTTATCAAATATCCACTCCACCTTGCAAAAAATAATGATGGCGCCCACCAGTATAGCGATAGCCGACCGGATGATGTGCCAGCGCAGATCTTCCACATGATCCAGGAAGTTCATCTCCGCCTGCGGATTACCGCCTCTCTTGCTCAGAAAATTTTTAAGGACGCTCAAAACACTGTATTAGGGCTGCAAAGGTAGGAAATTAGGGGACGGCAATTTCAGGTAATATAATATACTTCTCCTCATAATCTTTTACCAACACAAGCAGCAGATCAAGCTCTTTAGACTCGGGAGTGCCATCTTCAGCATGAAATATTTCCATGACTCTTTTAACAGCTCTATTATATGCAACCCTTGTTTTGATGACTTTCCCCATCATTATTTGAGTTTCAACTGCGCAAAGTAAGGATGATCCGGATTAACGATCAGTTCTTCCCTTGCAGGATGAATCAGGACATCCATTTCTTCAAGAGGTATTACTCCTAATAGAGGCTCAGCATCGCCAGGTAATACCATTGCACTGCAATTGACCCTTCGGTTCTTGAAACGCAGTTCTACCGGGGCTACTACATCACATTCTATTATCCGGCCATCGGCCAGAAATGCTTTCCTTTTTTTCCATAAAAGGAATCTGTAGTTGCTCCTGGATACTTTCATTTATGGTAAGCATAAATGCGCCGGTGTCAACAAGTATCCGCACTGGCATCCTTTTCACTTCATCTTCACCAATAATGTGTCTTTTGCTGAGGAGCAGGTCTTCTCCGTTAATTAACTCTACATCTGCATATACGTGCCCCATTGGGTCACTTTTATATCTCAAAGGTATGTTCTCCATAGAAAAAGTATTTGGAGCAAAGGTACGCGAAACATAAACAGCCCTTACTTCTTATACACCTTCACAGAGAAGGTATAAGGCTGCATTTTCTCTATCTGGCTTTCGCGGTTCAGGCGGCTCAGCTTGTTGGCTTTTGGCAGGTGCAGGCTGTTTGCGTTGGGAATAGTATGGAGCAATTCAAGCAGTGCCTTTGAGCTTACGGCATAAGTGTTCGCTTCGCCCTGGCTACCCACGGCGGTCAGCAGGCCCAGCAGGTTGCCCTTGCCATCTATCACCGGCGATCCGCTCTGGCCATGGCCGGCCGGCAGTGACAATGTGTATTGTAGCTCATTATTCTGGAACCCGTTCTTTGCACTTATATAGCCTTCACTATACACCATATCGTCCTTGGGGTAGCCTACAGTATATATCTGCGAGCCAAGGCCAGCCTTGCTGTTTGCAAAAACATAAGGCACCTCTCCTTTCCCAAAATGGAAATTCTTCTTCTCCACTTTCAGTATCGCCACATCAGCCTCAGCATTAAAGTTCACCAGGAATGCTTTGTAATAGTCCCCGTCATGGTCTAGTATATACACCGAGTCTTCATCGCTGATCACGTGGTAGGCGGTTACAAAATATCCATCGTTAGTGAGTGCAAAACCAGTACCTGTATATTTTACATCAGATGGCGGCGGGGCGGGTATGTTCTTATTTACTTTTTGGATCAGCTGGTTTTGGGTAACCTGCTGCTGCGCCTGCACCTTCTTTATATCCTTTACCTCGCGGCTTATGTTGTTGTACTGCGATTCGCTTTTATTCAGCGATGGTTTTAAGCTCCATATGGTGATGGTAGAGGTAAGTATAGCCACAGTAGCAGCCACAGCTGCTGTGCGCCAGAAATGAGCTGGCAATACAATATTCAGCCCCTTCTTTATCACCTTGCCTGCTGTCTGCTTTTCGTGAACATCGCGTAGCATAGAGCGGAAACGCTTTTGCTTGCCATTGCCTTCCATAGAGCGGATAAGGTTAGCCGCCTCATTAAATTCATTTGCGAATTCAATATCAGAAGCCAGACGGGCATTTAATTCACTCACTTCTCCCTGCGATAGCGAACCTGCTATATGTCCTTCGGCAAGTTCCCAGGTGTTTTTATTTTGAGACATTTTATTAATTCAAAATTAAAAAGTCAAAAACCTAAATACTCAATAATCCAAATCCTGGCCTTAGTGAGCATCAATCCCAATTCCTAATCACAAATTCCTAATTCCTTATTTCGCCTGCATGGTGTAAAACAGTTTACGAAGCCGTGCAAGGCACTTATATTTCTGTGTTTTGGCATTGTCCGGGTTCGTGTACCCAAAGTCTGCCGCTATTTCCTGCATGCTCTTGTCATGATGATAGTACGCTTTCAGTATCGACCTGCATGGTTCCCCTACCTGGCCCAGCGCACTATCCAACTGGTCATAGTGCGCTTCCCGCTCTTCGTGCACATTCACATCATCCTCATAGCCCACGCCCGCATCCTCATCATCTCCCCCGGCATTATCCAGTGTATATACCGGCTCTTTATGCTGCTTTTGTAGTTTTTTATACCACAAATGCTTGCTTACCGCAAAAAGGTAAGTACCAATGCTGCACGTAAGCCGGAAACTTGTATCCTGCGCCTTGCCAAACAATACCACCATCGCCTCCTGGAACAGATCTGCCGCATCTGCCGCCGAGCCTCCGTTCTTAATTAACCAGCCGTTTATTATATGATAATGCTGCTGATATAATTGTTCCGTCGCACCCCGCTGCCCTGCCGCCAACGCTGCCAGTAATTGCTGCTCGGTATTTATCGGACTATGCACTTATTAATACTGTTTTTTGAAAAAAGTAACCCGGCGCTAAGAGAACTATTTTTATTATAATACGGGGGTGAACTCAATTATAAAGGTATATAAAATTCCCGCGGCGTTAACGGTTTGACATTGTTGCGAAGAATTTTTTAAACGGCTTCCAGCAAAAGATTAGCGTCTATATCCAATTCCTTATGTACTGCTTTTAAGAAAGAAATATCGGGTCTTTGCTTTCCACTCATAATGAGGGATAATTTAGTGTCACTTACATGGAGTTTTTTTGCAAGTTGGGTTTGCCTTAACTTCATGTCATACATTTTCATTTCAATTATACCGGCAAAGGTTGTTGGCGGCTCAATAATGAATTTCTTCTGCTCATATGCCTGGGCTTTGAGGGCAAGGCTTCGAATTTCAGCAAGCTCACTTTTGGTTACGTTTTCACTTCCTTTAGCCATCAGCTTGTCTATTTTCGCCATTACCTCATTGTAATCAGTATCTGAAGCAATATTATTTATTGCTTCCCCCTTCGCTCCTGTTACTGCGTTCTTTGAAATTTTCATGCTTGTTTTTTTAAATAGTTGATACCCGTTTCAATTTATCATACTCAGAATGCCACCCAACAAAGCGGATATACATCGTCCTGACATCGAAGAAAATAAGTGCTATTATTCTAAAATTACCACCTCCGACATTGAATACAAATCGATCATTTCCTATTGCATCCACAGAATTGCTGAACATGTTTTTGATCTCATGAAAATTGCTCCAGTCTGCTTTTTCTGCCGTTCTGTACCAGTTATTCATTACATCCTTAGCCTGTGGATTCTTTTCTATAAAATCCCTTATTACCGCATAGCTAATAACAACCATAAGATCATTTGCTAGTCAAAGATACGTTTTTTAGATTTTCTAAAAACCTTAGTTTTGCTAAAAAATAAACAAATAAAGAGAAGATACAAACAATTGTTAAGAAACGCTCCAACATACGAACTAGCTACCGGCACCAATACCACTTCTTTTTCTTCAACCAGGACGTTGAATCCGGTTTTTGTGCAAAAGGAACAAAATGGTATACACGAGGAGGATTGCAGATCGCAACCCCATCATTTTCCCATATACCTTCACGCTTACACTGCGGACAAATACTTTCTACCAACGATAGCGTGGAATCATTATCAATTACATACCATATTTCCTCCATCTCGAAGTGAAAATCTCGAAGATAAAAAAACTGACTTTTTATAGTATCATTTAAAATTTTATAGCCTCCCCATTGTAATGGTAGTTTTTTTGAAAATATCTCTTGTCGGGTTTGTTGAAATAATCTTCTATTTCTTTCTGCTGTTTATAAGCAATCGATAGGTTAGCATAAGAATCATCATTGTATAGCAAAATAGTTGATAAACCTTTTGACCTACTACTCACATAATACCCATTGAGTTTTATTTTTTTATCTAACTCTCTAAGTTCACCATTACTGCAATAAGTAAAGTATTTATGATTGACTGTACTACATGACAGGGAAAGTAAAAAAAGCAGGGAATACAAGTATCTCATACTAATTGATTGAAGCGAAGTGCTGCTGATGTTTTCCCCTTCCTAAAAATCCGTCCCCAGCGCAAAGTAAAGAACCGGCTTTTTGGGGTCGTCTATGCTCCATGCCAGGTCGGTGCGCACAAAGTAGCCGAATAGTGTTGTGCGCAATCCCCCTCCATAGCCTACTGCCACACCATCTGTTACAGAGAGCTGCAGGAATATGTTGCTCGGCTGCAATGGATTTGTCGGGTAGTTATAGGTGGTCGAGCGATTGGCGGCAGTAGGCAGAAATCCCTTCCACGCATCACCTATATCGCAAAATCCCACCACCTGCAGGTTCTTCAGTATAGCCGACTGTATAGGCCGCTTCAGGAACGTAGTAAACACTGGCAGCCGCAACTCAGTCGTAAACACCGCAAAATTACTGCCCACCCGCGCATACTGGTCATAGCCGCGCAGCGAGGTGCCAAGTGTCTGGAAGCCGTAATTATCTGCCGGGGGCTGTCCGCCGCCTGCGGCCTGTTTCGGCGATATCCAGTTGTCCACGCCCCCTGCCAGGTATTCCACCTCGCTATTGCCATCAGAGTGGGCCCAGGCAAGGCGGTTGGCAAGAATAAAGTTTTTGTACAACTTCGTATATTGCCGCATATCCACACCCAGGTTGTAGCAGCTCTTGTTACCATTGTTCAATCCATATAGCTCCTCTGCATACACTTTGAATTTCGTACCGTTCGATATATTCAGGATAGGCGTGATCGTGTTGTCAAATACATATTCCAGCCTGCTTACAGATGTGTAGGTTATTGTATTGGGCAGTGAGTACGCAAGGCTCAGGGTGTCCGTGATTTTTTCTATAAACTTGTCTTGCCTCAGCGCAGTATGGAAACGTATGCTGCGCACCCGGTCCAGCGGATAGCTGAAATCGGCCTCAAGCATATTTGAAACCGACTTGAATAACTGCGGCTGCACCAATACCAGGATACCGTTGTTATCCACATACCCCACGTTCTTGTAGGCCTTATCGGTATTGCGCAGCAGCAGTATGCCCCAGTCCAGCCGGTTCCTCAAATTTTGGTACTGCAAGAAGTAGGTTGATGAAGAGAGATTAATAGGCAGCTGGAAACCCGCAGTTATTTTCCGGTCTTCCATCAGCTCATTCATCGCCAGCGTGGTAAGCGCACTCAACGATGGATTGCTATATTGTCCGCCATTGGTGGCTATAGATTGGTATTGCGAAAACAGCACACTGTTATCCAGCTTCACAGAGAAAAAGTCCGGCTTGAAACTGCGCCTGTATGGCGAAGGCTTCATGTTCAGGTAGGCGCTGTCTGTTATCTCTGCCAGGGTAGAGCTGTCTGCACCACTACTTGCTTTACTGGCATTATAAATGTTATTAGGCTTGCTCCTTACTTTCTTTTTGGGCGCCACAGCCGTATCAGAAAACTCCGACTGAAATGCATTCCCGCCCTTTATTTCCGGCCGCTCGGGCTGATCTTCTTCATCCGCCTTTTCTTTACCACGACTGAACGGCAACGGTGAATTATCAGCATTATTTTTGCTCTTCACCGGCTGCTTTTCTACCGATAAAATAGTCGGTGATAATGTCTTCACCGCCGCATTTACCCCCGGCATCTGCAGCTCGTGAAAATACACCATGTACTTATCCTCTTCCTGCACCACATCTGCCACATCCCCGCTAGCCAGGTTATATTGCTGGCTCAGTATGCTCGTGCTATAGTTGGTTATCGGTACCGAGTAGGCTGAGTCTTTGTTGTGGATGTCGCGCGCAAACAGCACCACGTATTTATTGTTGATGCCATTGCTGTCGTTGAGATAGGCAAAGTTATCCAGCCCGTATTGTGTAGGCTGGGAGATGTGCCCGTTCTTTGCGTTGGTCATTTGCAGCAACTCTGTCTGGTTTGTTCTCAGGTTGTAGAAGAAAACATTCATCGGCCCGGTCGGCAATTCGTTCACGCCCAGCGGCACATTCAGGTTCGGCTTTGGCCTGTTCGACAGGAACAATATCCCCATCCTCGATCCTCCGCTTATAAACTCCGGCGATACATCATCCCACACATCATCCGTTATGTTGGTCATCTTCGACCCTTTGAACGAAAACATGTACAGGTCCGTCTGGCTCTTTTTTACCGCAGAAAATAACAACCTGTCTTCATCCTGCACCTCCATAAAGGTCATGCTCAGTACACGGTCAAAACGGTTCTTCGGGATCACATAATCATTAGTCCTGCCCTTCAGGCTGTTATATACGCGCAGCCGCATGGTCTTGCCTTTCTTATACAGCAGCGCCATTTTGTAACCCGTGTTAGACCATGCTATCATGGGGTAGGTAGGGTCCGTCTGTTCGGTAAGATCTTTCTGTCCGCCGGTCAGCAATGTAGCTGTCTCCTGCTCCTTGGCTGTCTTCTGGTCATACACCGTGAACTCGCCATCTTTCCACACCACATAGCATATATCGCTACCCCTCGGCGATACCCTTATGTTCCTTATGATGCTGTTATCCTTCGGCACCTTCAGCGCTATCAGCCCCTTGGTGCTGTCGGGCGTTTCCTGCTGCAGTGCATCCTGTGCATAAACACCTTTATAATAGTTGATGCACGAGTCATACGCCTTCTTCACCTTCAGCCCCAGGTTGGCCTTATCCTCAGTTGCTTTGTTCAGGCTGGTTTTCTGCTGCATACTGTACAGCAGTTGCTTCACTGTCTTATTGCCATACTGGTTCGATACAAATTTCCAGAACGCCTTACCTGCAAGCTCAGGATATTGTTCAGATAGTGCATAAAATCCCGCGTCGGGCCTCGCATCCAGCAGACTCTTCCACTCACTGTTGCTCTTGGCGTCCCACCCATCTACAAGGTAAGATATGTAGCCCTCCCTCACCCAATCCGGCAAGTTCTGCAGCAGGGCATTCTTCACCATCTTCTTGAAGTTCTCGCCAAACATCATGCGCTCCATCACCACCCGCGCCATCCCGCTGCGTATCTGGTGCTGCAGGTCATTATGCTCACCTGTGAAGTACACCACCAGCTTATCGCCCACCAGGTTCACCGTTCCTCCCTTTGAATTGCCTATGCCCTGCGCCTCATCCTTAAGGCCCACATTTGTTTGCCGGTACTCATCGTAAGAATTATACAGTATAATATTGAACCGCTTGGGGAATTGCCCACCTAGTTTTTTTTCTATCAGGCTTATATCGTCCTCTGCCTCTTCCGCCACATACCTGCCCAACTGCCTGCCCGCTTTATCATAATGATACACCCTGAAATGCTTCGTGTCAAAATACTTCCACTGAAACTTCCGGTACTGCACCCTGTTCTGCCCAAACGTCTCTGTATATGACTGCCCCTTACCCGCAAACGGCACCACAACAACCATAAAAAGCAGCATTGCTTTTACAGCAGCGTATTGCCATCCTTTCCGTTTATGTAACAATGCTTTAGCCAATAGGATCTTTGTGAGTAAACAATTTACCGCATACAAACTCTTTGAAAGTGACAAAATGAGAGCGCGGAACACCTCCCCTCCTGTTTTTAGGAGGGGACGACCGGCGCTTGCGCCGGTCTGGGGTGGTAGGCTCGCGCCGGGCACACTACTCATTTCGCGCATTTTTATTAAGTTGATTTTCAGAATACAATATTTCTATTGCAGCAAAGCCAATTCCTGGTGAGCGATGCCGAACCACATTGCTGTCATGGTGAGCGCAGCCGAACCACACATTATTGCCTTACTTTTGCAATACAAATTACTAAAATTATACCACTTCGATATGTTAAATGTTAACTATTTTACTTTCAACGCCTTTGAAGAGAACACCTACATCATTGCCAACGAAAAAAAACAATGCTGGATCATAGACCCCGGCATGTACCAGCAGGACGAAAAAGATGCCCTTTTCAAGTTCATTGCGGACAAACAATTACAGCCCCAGGCCATCATCAACACCCACGCCCACCTCGATCACATCTTCGGCGTGCAGGCCCTTATGGACAAGTACAACATACCCTTCAGCCTCCACCAGCAAGAGACCGAAGTCCTCAAAATGGCCGCCGGCTCCGCCACACTCTTCGGCTTCGACTTCCGCGACATTCCCAAACCCACAACCTACATCACCCCCGGCCAGCCCATGCAGCTTGGCGATGATATCCTGCAGGTATTCCACACACCCGGCCACTCCCCCGGCAGCATATCATTCTACTACCCCGCCGGCAACTGGGTCATCTCCGGCGATGTCCTCTTCTCCGGCAGCATAGGCCGCACAGACCTTCCCGGTGGCAATTTCGATACACTCATCCACAGCATCCGCACCACCCTCTTCACCCTCCCCCCCGAAACCACAGTCCTCTCCGGCCACGGCCCGGCCACGACTGTTGGTGAGGAGAAAAAACACAATCCGTTTTTGAAGTAAAAAATTGTTGTCCCAGCTGCCTGCTACTATCAGCTCCAGTGGCAGCCTGTCCCGCATTTTCTGCTGGATTAGCACCATTCAGGTGAGGACTGCTATTGGGCTGGCACTTAGTTGCCGCACCCTTGTACTTCCTTTTCTCTTTTGAGCCTGCCCTGAACTTGCCAAAGGATCATTGCGACGCAGGAAGCAACCTCACGAAACACGGAGAAAACTCCCGCAAGACACGCAACACACTCCCCTCTTTCCTTCAAAGAGGGGTGCCGAAGGCGGGGTGATAAAATCAATTAAATCGGCGGCAGCCCCAATTCCTTTAGAAATCCGTTGTGCCTGTCACGAGCCTCCTTAGCCCTCTTTTCTATATCCACCAACTCCGCATTCACCTTCTTCAGGTCTATTATTTCTGCGGACGTGGTCGTACTGATGTAGCGCGTGATATTCAAGTTAAACTCGTTTTTCTCAATCTCTTCCATCGATACTCGGCGGGAATAACGGTCTTCCTCTTTTCGGTACTGATAAGCCTCAACGATCTTATCAATGTTCGCCTCACTCAGGCTGTTTTGCCGCTTACCTTTTTCGTAGTGTTCGCTGGCATTGATAAACAGCACATCGTCCGGCTTTTTACACTTTTTCAATACCAGGATACATACCGGTATACCAGTCGAATAAAACAGGTTAGCCGGCAAGCCTATCACAGTATCAATATTGCCGTCCCTCAATAGCTTGGTGCGGATGCGTGCCTCAGCCCCGCCCCGGAACAACACCCCATGAGGCAGTATTATCGCCATAGTCCCTTCCTTGCCTAGAAAGTGAAATCCATGCAGCAGGAAAGCAAAATCTGCGGCAGATTTGGGCGCAAGCCCATAACTTTTAAACCGGAAATCTTCAGCTACGGCATCGGTTGGCTCCCATCGGTAACTGAACGGCGGGTTAGCCACCACCGCATCAAATTCCACCTTCCTTGCCGGGTTCATCTCATTGAGCAGTTCCCAGTCATTAAACAACGAATCACCATGGTGTATTTCAAATTCTGTATCCTTCATACCATGCAGCAGCATATTCATGCGTGCCAGGTTGTAGGTGGTAATGTTTTTTTCCTGCCCGTAGATCTTACCTATACCATATTGGCCCATCTGCTTCCGCACATTCAGCAGCAGCGACCCCGATCCGCACGCAAAATCCAGCACCTTGTCCAGCTTTTTCTTTTTGCCCGTACTTGGCTCCTGGCTGTCCAGTGTCACTATTCCCGAGAGGATGTTAGATAATTGCTGCGGAGTGTAGAACTCACCGGCTTTTTTACCAGATCCTGCTGCAAACTGGCCTATCAGGTATTCATAAGCATCGCCCAGCACATCACTGCCGGTGGGAAACTTGCCAATGCCTTCTGCTATTTTCGCTATAATGGTGCAAAGCCGTGCATTACGTTCTGTATAATTTCTACCCAGTTTTTCAGAGTCCAGGTTGATCTCGGAGAACAGGCCCAGGAACGCGCTTTCAAAAGATTGGTTCTCAATATACTTAAAGCCATTTTGCAGCGTGTGCAATAGTTCACCATCCTGGGTACGCGCCAGCTCTGCTATGCTGTTCCACATATATTGCGGCTCTACCACATAATGCACCTTCCGGCGCATCTGTTGTTCAAATGCGGCAACATCCCCGCCATTCTCTGCATACCATACTGATAGTGGGGTTCGTTTATCATGCTCATCCAGTTTAGGATAATCCGGGCCTAGCTCTTTTTTTGCAGAAGCTTCATAGTTATCCGACAAATACCGCAAGAAGAGGAACGACAGCATATAATCCCTGAAGTCATCTGCATTCATTGCCCCGCGTAGCTGGTCGGCTATGCCCCATAGGGTGTTGCCCAATTGCTTTTGATTCGTTACAGTCATTTTTTTTTTGGCGGTTTACGCAATCTAATTTATGGAGTTAATCAGATGTGGTCAATTAAATTACATTCTTTTATTACACCGTCAACACCTCTGAATAACTGTGAGGCATCAACATTCATCCATTGCAATAGGTCAATAATATCCTGAAAATGCGATCTGCAATAGACCGTGCTGATTGTATTCACTGCACCGAAACATACCGGCTCATGATGTGCTACCCTGTTTCTCAGGTCATTTATTTTATCAAGTTTCGAAAATACTGCTGCTTGGTTTGTATGCCGCGGCTTATTCGGAAATATAGACAACAACGTATTCCTTCCGGCCATATACTGGTTGCCCTTGAACAGGTATTTCCAAAAACCAAAGCTCAATGTCGCTACTAACCTGTCGTGTGTATAGTGTACGCCTAAATCACTGTACGCCTGGTTTATCTTTATAGCAGAGTTATGACAGCCATGCTGCGTCAGAAATCCGCCCGGCAATGTGGCGTCCAGCAACCATCCCGTACCTCCTGGCCCGGGCGGATATTGTGCCTTATAATGAGCATCAATTTTATTTCTCAGTACAACTTCAAACATCCCGAGTATAGCAAGCAATGAACCCGACAGCCGAACGTTTGCCCGGTACAAATTTAACGTCCTCCGTTTGCTATGTCCACACGCCGCGCCGTATTTGGCAAGCCTTACAGGTGAAATAAGTGTTTCGAATTCGGCAAACGTCATTATGGCTAATTAATATTTTATGTGAACTGTGTTTGATTATGGCAAACCTTGTTTGATTTATGTAACTTTTTTCAAAAAAATCTCCTACTTTTGTGCTGTTATTCCCGGAAGCCGCTGCTCGCATGCGTCCGGGTTTTGTTTTTTATTGGTGAATCAGGGTTCAGATCATTGTTATTCCCGGAAGCCGATGCTCGCATGCCGCGGTTTTGTTTTTTTAGACTTTAAGTAGTCCAATATATCATTTTCACAATGGACGCCCCTGCTCTTGTAATCGCGAGCCCTATTCGCTGGTAGTCGGAAATAGCTGCTGCATCAGCCCCTTTTTATGTACTTTAAGTGCATCAACCTTTTCACCCTGCACAGTTATAAGGTCGTCAATTGAAGAAAGACAATCGGCGATTCTTTGTTGCTCTGGCTTAGAAGGAACAATCACTCCATAGGGGATGATATGTTTATTATTTATTTGTGGAATTGAGGAAGTATCTGCAATTCTAAATAATCCAATATTGAGAATGATATAATATAAAAATTCAGTCCATATCCCACCATTAGGAGTAACAGCCATTAAGTTGGTGTCCATTAAAACATCATTAAGATTAATTCTCACTTTATTAAGTTGTATAGCTGCTCCTCTTTTAGGAAATATTACGGACATTTTTGGGACAATATTTTCTTGATCGTTGCTGTATTCTCTGCTTTCTACTTGATATTTGTCGGAATTGTTCAAATCTTCAACTTTCAGAAAGGCGTATTCTCCTCTACTTGCCAAGATATATTTGGAAGGACTGAGGCCACTTTTTATGTCAACAATATTCCCGAGCTTCATTTCCTTCCACTCATCATCATCCTCAAACTCACCAAACCGCACCCTAGGCACACTTTCCCCTTCCCCCGGAAACAACTGTTGCATCAGCCCTTTTTTATGCTTTTTAATTGCTTCAAGTTTTTGGCGTTCTGCCGTAATTAGGTCGTCAACCGAAGAAAGGCAACCAGCGATTTTCTGTTGTTCTCGCGGCGAAGCAATAGGCAACAATAGATCAGAAAACTGTTTGTAACTAACCATTTTCCCATCACGTATCCCTTCAATATTCTTGTTTAGTGAGTCAATGAATATTTTTGTTTTAAAATAGTGTCTGAAGAAATCGTTTACTGCATCACTTTTTTTTCGAAGAATAATATAGGCCGGGCTGCAAAGTCCCTGGTATTTTGAGTATTCGATGCCACCTTGAAATGATCGAAGGCTAATAATAAAATCGCCTATTTGGATAACCGTATAGCTTTCGACGCTCTTATCTGTGACAAAAACATTATAATCAATATCTTCTCGTGGTATTGCTCCGTGTTCTTGCGTGATGGCAAGAATTGGGAGATCCGAATTGTGATTTTTGTTACTGATCGCATCAAATAATATATCTCCATTCAGATAAGTCCACTCATCCGAATTCCGAAATTCGGGAAAGCGTAGTCTAGGTACCAGTGTTTTTTGTTCATTCATATGCTGCCAATCCAGAAATGTCACGCCCCTGCGCTAATTTTTTTAATAATGGTACAAGGTCAGCCATCAGGGCCTGTTCTTTTTGAGCTCTTAATTTCCAGCCCAAATCTAAGGGTGCCAATAGCTCACTCAATCTTTCTCCGTCAAATATCATTCGGCTCATTATGCCATCTACAAATGTTTTCACCGCATCAGTTTCAAGCCCATGTCCTTCGGCTATAGCTGCCAGTTCCTTCGCTGCTTTCTGGGCTTTAAAGGTTTCATACCCTTCTTGTATTTCTTTTTCAGTGCGGCCCTTACCGGTCTGTAAATTTTTGATGTAGTCCACTATATCATCCCTTTCATCCATAAGGTTAGCGCTGCTGCCTACCAGGTTTATGAGTTGCTCCTGGGTCATGCTCTGCTTCTGCGGTGTGCCTCGGGTATATCGGGCTATCAGCCCCATTATGTAATCATAGTCAATTATAGCTGAGGCGAAAAGTATAAACTCAAAATCCAGTTGCTGTACCTCGGGGGTTGCATCATCCCCGTCTTTATCCCGTTTCGCCTTCAGCCGCTTGGCCGTTTCCAGGTACACGCCGCGGA
>CAIRTW010000072.1 GCA_903881585.1 uncultured Bacteroidota bacterium
AGCAATAGGCGATATAGACGGGGATGGCAAGCTGGACATTGTTGTTGCAAATAGTTCTGATAATACGATCTCTGTTTTACGCAACACATCTTCAGGGTCTATATCAATGGCGCCACCGGTAACATTTGCAACAGGGCCTTACCCCACGATGGTGGCCCTTGCTGACATAGACGGGGACGGCAAACTTGAAATGGTTTGCAATAATGCTGACGATGGTTCTATATTTGTTTATCACAATACATCTGCCCCGGGTGCCATTACTACAGGTTCGTTTGGAACACCTGTGTCGTTTACTGACGGTGGCGGTGGTAGTTTTATAGCTATTGCTGACCTGGACGGGGACGGTAAACCAGATGTGGCTGCAGTTAACCAAACAGACTTAACTATTGGCGTTTTTCGAAATACATCTGTAAGCGGCACAATAAATGCCGGTTCATTGGCAGCTCCGCTGACGTTCGCCACCGGGGAAACGCCAATAGCGATGGCGATAGCTGATATGGACGGAGATGGCAAGCAGGACATGATTGTCAGCCTCTCTGGACCTTCTGGTTATGTTTCCGTGTTTCGCAATACATCTGCCGGTTCGATAACATTTGCACCAGTAGTTAACTACATCGCTGCAATATCGGATGTCGGTGGCGGATCTGTATCAGGAGTTGGTATAACGATAGCTGATATTAACGGAGATGGTAAACCGGATATTCTTACCCCTGTTCCCTATTATCCTTCAAGCTCAACGCTTTCTATTTTCATAAATGCTTCTTCTCCCGGTTCAATAACCGAAGGATCATTTGTGCGGTCTGATTTTGCCGGTAATCCTAATATTTCAATGATAGCTGTTAGCGATATGGATGGTGATAGTAAGCCGGACCTTATTGTTGATACGGGAACGCTGTTTGTATATCGCAACGATCCACCTGTTGCAAATGTATTCCCGGTAATTACTTCTATGAGTCCGGAGATAGCCAAGCCCGGAACTTCGGTAACTTTAACCGGCACAAATTTCAACAGCACACCAGGCAACGATATTGTTTACTTTGGCGCTGCGCGGGCTACTGTAACGGCTGCAAGCACCACTGCATTGACTGTGACCGTGCCAACCGGGGCAACCTATGCGCCGGTAAGCGTAGAAAATACAGCCATATCGCGCACAGCTTATTCCGGTCATGCATTCCTGCCCACTTATAACAATACCGGCTTTGCGCCGGGAAGGGTAAATTTTGACCCGGATGTTCATCCTGCCGATCCAATAGTCATCAACGAGGCCCCTGTATTAGTCGATATAGACGGAGACGGAAAGCTGGATGTGGTAGCGATTGATAATATAGTTGCTGCTGAAGCCGGCAATAGTATTTCTGTTTTACGAAATACTGCTACAAGTGGTTCTTTAAACCCTGGCTCCCTGGCCCCTGCAGATACATTTTCGGTATTGCCTGTATCGGGCACACTTTCAGTATGTGTGGGATCTGTAACCCATGTATCTGATGCTACCTCCGGCGGTGTCTCCTGGACCAGCGGCACTACATCTGTTGCAACCATAAGCGGGTCAGGCGCGGTTGTAGGTATGATCGCGGGAACTACGCGGATCACTTACACTATTTCTACGGGCTGTAAGGCAATGGCCATTGTTACTGTTGATGCTCTGCCCATTGTTGCTCCCATAACAGGGCCATCGGGAGTAAGTACCGGAGCCTCCATCAGTTTAACGGATGCTACGCCTGGCGGACTGTGGACAAGCACTCACAGGCTGATAGCAAGTGTTGGCTCACTGACCGGCATTGTTACCGGCGGCACAAGAACCGGTACGGCTACGATCAGCTATACTGTGACCAATGCAGCTGGCTGTGTGGCGGCTGCAACGAAGGTGATCACCAATGTTCCTGCCCCGCCCACTCATGTCAGCTCTGTAAGTGTTATCGTAGGTGGCACCATGAACCTGGCTGATGAAACTGCAGGTGGTGAATGGACAAGCAGCGACAATATAGTTGCAGTGGTTGACGGAAATGGAACAGTGAGCGGCCTGATTGCCGGCATTGCAAACATTACGCACACGTTCGTCAGCAATGGCAATGTATCAACGATAGTGACAGAGCTTATCGTGAACCCGCTGCCGTTTGAAGTAAGAATAGTGCCCAATCCGAATCAGGGTACTTTCACTATCCACGGCAATGTGGGAACAAACAAGGATGAGACCGTCACGATCGAAATAACCAATATGCTGGGACAAGCCATATACAACAGTACGTTTCCTGCAACTAACGGTGCGATCAATGAACAGGTATTGCTGAGCAATAACCTCGCAAATGGTATGTACCTGCTGGATGTGAAAAGCGGCAACGAACACAAAGTATTCCACTTCGTAATGGAAAAGTAGTATCCCCCGAATACAAGTGACGAAGAGGCCGGTGGAAACACCGGCTTTTTTGTGCGGGGCATCGTTTGTTCATAACCTGTTTCTTTTCTTTACACGCTGTTAACATCCTCAGCCCTTTTATCCTTGCATTTTGTCAATATATTTATTGCCTGAAAACATTGTTGGTTATGAACAAAATTATCGCCATTTTTTTGCTCACTATTGGTATCTCTTTATGCAGGTATGAGCGTTTATACGCGGTCACCATTTTAGGGAATCCATCTGTGTGCGCAGGCGGCACCTCCGCGCTGAGCAGTACAACCACCGGCGGTGTGTGGAGCAGCGACAATACAGCCGCGGCAACCGTGGACGATGCCACAGGCATCGTGACAGGAGTAGCCGCAGGCACGGCTACGATCAGTTATGATTCATCAGGAGAGGTTGCAACAATGATCGTGACCGTTAGCCTGGGTATCAATGCCGGTACCATCACCGGCTCGGCTACAACCTGTGCAGGCTCCACTACTCAGCTGACCGATGCGGTCGACGGAGGCGTCTGGAGCAGCAGTAACACAATAATAGCCACGATAGGCAGTACGGGTATTGTAACCGGCCTGGTAACAGGAACAGCTACGATGTTTTATAGCGTGACCAACGGATGCGGCACAGCTTCAGCTGCGCATTTGATCACAGTAAACGCAGGCTCGGGCAGCGCGGGGTCCATTTCGGGCATAGCCCTGGTATGTGCAGGCGCTACAGCTTCACTCACCGATGGCGTTACCGGAGGTACATGGAGTTCCGTTTCTCCGACAGTAGCAACGGTAAATGCCAGCGGCCTGGTGTTGGGTGTTTCCGCCGGCACTTCCATTATATCCTATACCGTAACCAACAGCTGCGGCCTGGCTGCCGCTGCTACAAGGGTGGTAACTGTGAACCCCGCAGCCAGTGCAGGCACCATAACCGGGACGGCTTTAGTTTGCGTTGGCACAACAACAGCGCTTACTGATGCAGTATCAGGCGGAACCTGGAGCTCAGCCGCTCCAACAACGGCTTCCGTCGGCTCCACAGGTATAGTTACCGGTGCTGCTGCAGGCACCACCACCATATCTTATAATATTACAAATAGCTGCGGAACAACTGCTGCTGCCGTCCGCGTGATAACCGTTAACGCACTACCCAATGCAGGCACTATAACCGGCGCTACCTCGGTATGTACGGGTTCCACCGGTGCACTGACTGATGCAGCTGGTGGAGGTGCATGGTCATCGGGGTCTCCCGCCATTGGTTCCATAGGCACTACGGGCATAGTTACCGGCTTGTCTGCCGGCACTGCAATTATTTCCTATACCGTAACCAATAGCTGCGGTACCACCCGTGCTACCATTACGGTTACGGTGAGTGGTTCCTCTGCCGGAGCTATCACCGGCACTGCTGCATTGTGCAGCGGCGCAACAACTGCCCTTACAGACATAGTAACCGGCGGCAGCTGGAGTTCAGGAACGCCTGGAGTCGCATCGGTTGGCAGTACAGGCATCGTTACCGGCCTGTCTGCCGGCACTGCAGCCATATCATACAGCATCAGCAATGGTTGCGGTATAGTAAGGGCAACAGCGGTAGTGACAGTAAACAGTGCTGCTGCCGGAACCATAACCGGAACCGAAACTTTGTGCAGCGGCACTACAACTGCTTTGACAGATGCTGCAACCGGCGGCACATGGACCTCCGGCAATACTGGTGTTGCCACCGTTGGCGCTACAGGCATTGTAACGGGTGTTGCAAATGGTACAGCAACTATTTCTTATACAGTAAGCAATAGCTGTGGCACTAACAGGGCCACAGCATCGGTTGTTGTAGGCGTTGCATCTGTGCCCGCAATTTCGGGGCCGTCAACTGTGGCAACCGGTGTGAGCATTACGCTGACCGATGCTGCCGCGGGCGGCACATGGAGCGCCGGCAATGGAAATGCAATGGTCTCCGCTAGTGGAGTTGTTACGGGTGTGAGCGCCGGAAACGTGGTCATTTCTTATGCCGTTACAACCAGCTGCGGCATAGTCACTGCGGCCAAAACAGTCGTTGTGAGCAATGCTTCCGTGTCTGCCATCACTGGTTACTTCTTTTACCTGTGTGCAGGCGCCACTGCCGATTTCTTCGATTATGCAACCGGGGGCTCGTGGAGCGTAAACCCTGCTGATGCACCGGTGGCTACTATCGCTGCTGCTACCGGCGTTGTAACCGGTATCAGTGGCGGAACCGCCAGGATCAGTTACACCCTCGGTACCGCATATGCCACAGCGGTTGTAAGCGTATATCCTTCACCTTCAGTCATTGTAGGACCCGATACTCTTTGCCTGGGCAGCACCATGCAATTAACAGATGCTACCCCCGGCGGTACATGGAGCTGTGGCCTGCCGTCAAAAGCCAGTATCTCCTCAACCGGCCTGGTAACTGCGATCAATCACAGCGAAGCGATAATACCGATCTATTACACCATTGCAGGCGGCTCATGCAGGGCCACCCATTTGTTTACTATCGACTCCCTGCCAGGGGCTATATATGGGCCGTCTAAGGTGTGCATTGGCAGTACAATTACGCTTGGCGATACGACCAGGAATGGCTACTGGAGCGGCACCTCGGCCTATGCATCAATTGACGGGTCAGGGGATGTGACCGGGCTTAGCGCCGGCAGTGCAGGGATCACTTTTACTTCCACAAGCACCGGCTGCATGAGAATACTTATGGTAACTGTAAACCCGAACCCGGGAGTTATTAACGGGAACCGGGTCGTATGTGCAGGATCTGTGACTTTTGTGAGCGATGCCAGCACTCCCAGTGTATCGTGGACAAGTGGCGCCACGTCAATAGCCACTGTTTCCGGTTCTGGCGCTGTGACAGGAATTAATGCGGGCACCACATTTATAACATTTACACAGGGCAACGGCTGTGCAGCCACCGCGATCGTAACCGTAAACCCCACACCGGGTGCGGTTACAGCTATCCTTGGCCCATCATCGGTATCACACAGCGGGTCAGGAATAACATTATCCGACCTTACGCCGGGAGGTGTGTGGAGCAGCAGCAACACGGCAATACTCGCTGTAGGCAGCGCTACGGGCCTTGTAACTGCTGTTGTCTATGGAGGGAATGCCTATATCAACTATGTCGTTACCAATACCTGGGGCTGCTACGCCTATGCCTCAAAATTGGTTCTTACCGGTGCTGAGCCTCCATCGCATGGCACAACAACCACTACAACCGTAGGCGCAGCGCTAAGCCTCACCGATGATGCCATTGCAGGCGAATGGTCCAGCAGTGATAATAGCATAGCTACAGTTGATGCCAATGGAACAATAAGCGCTATCGCAACAGGCAGCGTGGCTATAACGCATACCACTACAGACTACAACGGCATTGAATCAACAACGATCACTCAGCTTATTGTGAACCCGCTGCCGTTTGAAGTAAAGATGCTGCCGAATCCAAACAATGGCTCGTTTACAATACAGGGTACTATTGGTTCAAACAAAGGCCAGGTAGTAACACTGGAAATAAGCAATATGCTTGGTCAGGTTGTTTACAGCAATAGCATCATAGCCACAGGCGGCATCATAAATGGTCAGGTGCTCCTCGGCAGCAGCCTTGCAAATGGCACGTACCTGCTGAATGTAAAGACTGGAACTGAAAGTAAAGTATTGCACTTTGTAATAGAAAAATAATCTCCCCCCAAACACAGATCAAGGAGGGGCAGGTGAAAACACTCGCCCCTCCTTTTTGTGCATACTCCCCCACAAGTACAGGCCGCTGATGTTTTAACTGCCTTTTTTCTTTAACTTTAGAATAATAGCCACTGACAACAAACCGGCTTTTGAATACATACCTGTACAAGATAGTACCCCGTGGCAACGACCGTGAAAGTTTTGAAACATGAAGAAGAAAGAAGAAAATAAACTATTAGGGTAATTCTAAAGTCTAAGCAGTATAATTCAACCGGTTATGAAGAAAACGCTACTTTTTCTCGCAGGCATATTATTTTGTAGTCCCGCATTGTTCGCGCAGACATACAGCGTCACCGTTACCAACGGATATGGATCAGGCGTGTACCATGTTGGTGATACGGTAAATGTATGGAGTGTGGCTTACGATACCACCCAGACATATAATTACTGGAGCGGAGACAGTGTATTTCTTGCCGGCGCCCATGAATGGCATACCACGCTTGTAATGCCTGCACAAAATGTAAACCTTACGGCAAATATCAAAGCAATGCCTGCCTACGCCATACACTATGAGCAGATAAGGGGCCTGAATAACCTCAAGAATGTGTACTCTTACTTCCCTTCGGCTATGAAGGGTGTGCTTTATCTTTTCCATGGCACAGGTGGCGCAGCGTCCAACTGGGTGACCAAACCAGAGTACCGCAGCTTTATTGATGCCGCCATTGCCGATACATTTGGTTTCATCATCACAGAAGCAGAAGAGGTAACGCTGGACTCCGACGTAAACGGTGATGGAAAGATACGGTGGTTCTCCAGCCCGCTAGATTCTATAACCAACGTTGACCTTGCGAATCTCAGGATCATAACAGACAGCTTTGTCAGCCGGGGCAATATGACCCACTCCACCAATCGCTACGCCATGGGCATGTCCGACGGGGGCGAGTTCTCAACAATAGTTACCTATTATTATCACTACACCACAGGTGTATCTTATTGTGCCCCTGGCTCCAACCTTCTTTTCGAGCATCTGAATGCTCCGTTTGCGTTCCGTATGGCGCTTTATGACGACAACCCCCAGGTCGGGCCAGCAGGCAACTATGCTGCATTTCAGAATGATTCGATCTTACAATCAAGGGGCATTTGCAACAGCTACCTCATTCATAACAGGCAGCCTGTTTATCCGCAGCGGTTCGCACGTGTCCCCGGTGTTTCTGTAAGCACTTCGACCACTATTTATAATGAGCTCGTGGCGGCCGGCGAGATCGATGTCAATGGATATGCGATCGAAGATTCGCTGATCACGCAGAATGTAGCTGCGCACCCCTCGTTATATCCCGCTCTGGTAGTATTGCCCGGCCTTACACAGTTAGGGGTCTCCAATGAAATAGCCGCCAGCAATGCAGAGCATATGTTTTATAGCGACTGGAATTATGCTTCGCTCCAGTTTATGGAGCATTTATGTTCCTATGCTACGACTCCGCCCGCTATCGGCGGAACGACAACGGTATGCACGGGAGGTACCACAGCATTAAGCAGCACCACAACCGGCGGCACATGGAGCAGCAGCAACCCTGCTGTTGGCACTATCGGCTCCGCAAGCGGCATTGTCGGGGGTATAGCAGCCGGCACAATTACGATAATGTATGCAACCGCTTCAGGAACAGGCTCTGTGGTGGTAACGGTAAATACTCTTCCCGTGGCCGGTACCATAACAGGCTCGGGCTCGGTATGCATTGGCTCGGGCACCAGTCTTACAGATGCCGCAATTGGCGGTGTATGGAGCTCATCATCAGCCGGAATTGCAACGGTCAGTTCATCGGGGTTGGTAACAGGTGTTGCAGCCGGAACAGCTGTTGTATCCTATACAGTCACCAATAGCTGCGGCGCAGCCGGCGCTGGTTCGGTGGTAACTGTGAATGTAACTGCGGCCGGCACCATAACCGGCGCATCATCTGTTGGCGTTGGGTTAAGCATAACGCTTACCGATGCCGTTAGTGGTGGCGCATGGAGCATAAGTAATGGCAATGTATCTGTTTCTGGAGGTTTAGTGACAGGTATAGCTGCCGGTACGGTTACTGTTTCTTATTCGGTATCCGGCAGTTGCGGTACAGGTGTGTCCACGAAAGCTATCCTGGTTAATACACCATCTGTTTCTGCGATATCCGGTTATTATTTCTACTTGTGTACCGGGGCGGCCGCCGCATTTTGGGATGTCACTCCCGGTGGCTCGTGGAGCATGGCTCCTGCCGGCGTTGCTACGGTTTCGGCCACAGGCGTTGTTACCGGCATCAGTGCAGGCACTGCTACTATTAGCTATACGCTCGGTGGCACATCGGCTATTGCAACCGTTAGCGTTTACGCATCTCCTGCGGCCATCAGTGGCACCGGTGGTGTATGCGCAGGCGGTACTACAGCATTATCAGACGCCACAGCGGGCGGCACATGGAGCAGCACCATACCTTCCATAGCAACCATCAGTACCGCAGGCCTTGTTTCCGGTACTTATTCCGGTACTACTACCATTTATTATTCTACTGCTGCCACCGGCTGCAGGGCCAGCCTGGTGATGACAGTAGTAACCACACCATCAGGCATAGGCGGTCCCACTTCTGTATGCCCGGGATCAACTATTGTTTTAAACGATTTTGTAGCAGGTGGCGCCTGGAGCAGCACCGCGCCAGCATCTATTGTCGCACTCGGTACCGGGTCGGCTACCGTTACGGGCATCTCTTCCGGCACTGCCATCATTACTTATTCAGTTGGCACGGGTTGTTACAAGACCTATAACGTAACTGTGAAAGCTGTTACCGCACCGGTATCAGGCATGCTCACTGTATGTGCAGGTTATAAAACATTCTTATCAGATGCTACTACTCCCGGCATTTCCTGGACCAGTAGTAACACCACTATCGGCACAATAACCGCATCGGGCGCTGTAACGGGATTGGCTTCAGGCACTGCGATCATGACCTATACCGCTGCCACGGGCTGCATAGCAACTACTGTGGTCACGGTCAACCCCACGCCGGGCGCAGTAGGCGCTATATCAGGTGCTTCTTCTGTTTCGCACAGTGGCGGGCCCATAACTTTATCTGATACTACCGCAGGCGGCTTATGGAGTAGCAGTAATACCGCTATACTTACCGTAGGCAGCACTACTGGTATTGTTACCGCCCTGGTTTCTGCCGGCAGTGCCAGTATAAGCTACATAGTTACAAACGGTTTTGGCTGTAGCGCAGCTGCTGCTAAGGTTATCAGTACCAGGGCTGCGCCTCCGGCGCAGACAGGTTCAGCTACCACAACTGTAGGTGCAACGCTGAACCTGGCCGATGAAGCTATTGGCGGAGACTGGACAAGCAGTGACAATACTATTGCTACAGTGGACAATAACGGAATAGTAACCGCCATAAGGGCAGGTAATGCAACCATTACACACGCTGCGACAAACGTCAATAATGAAGTATCAACAACTTTAACACAACTGATTATAGATCCCACGCTGTTTGAAATAAGCATGGTGCCCAATCCTGGCACAGGGGCATTTGTTGTTCGCGGTATGACAGGAACCGGCAAAGACGAACCCGTAATGCTGGAGATTACTAATATGCTGGGACAGGTCGTTTACACCAATAGAACTATTGCAAGAGGTGGCATTATTAATGAGCCTGTACTGCTTGGCAGTGACCTCGCAAACGGTATGTATTTGCTCAATGTGCATTGCAGTAACGAGCACAGGGTGCTTCATTTTGTAATTGCAAAATAGTGCTCAAACTGAGTCAAAGGATTAGCCGGTGGTCTCCACCGTTTTTTTTGTCTGTATTTGATAGAGCTTCCGGATTCATTCGATTTTAAGAATTTTACCCTCACTTTTTGAGCGGTCGCCCCTTTTCTACTTAAATTCATTTTTGTTAACTTTTAATTAACGGCCTTGGAGATCTTTGGTTTGGTTTTTGTAACCTCACCATTGTACAAAACGACGTTTTATGAGGAGTGTGATAACAATGATTCTTTTAATGCTGGGTGCGCAGGCGATGGCGCAGGCAATTCCTGCTTTACCAAAATTACCACCAATAACAGGTGATTCAGTCCTCTGTGCAGGATCATCTGCTGTCCTTACCGATGCTATACATGGTGGTACCTGGAGCAGCAGTAATACGGCTGTGGCAACCATTGGTTCTGCCACCGGTATATTCACTGGTGTGGGCGCGGGCACGGCAACTATTACTTATGATATAATGGGTGTCACCAGGACAACGGTTGTGACCGTTAATGGCCTGCCCGCCGTGGGAACAATAACCGGCGGCAGTACAGTTTGCAGCGGCGCAGCCATCACCACAGCTGATGCGGTAACCGGTGGTATATGGAGCTCTGGTGCTCCCGCCATAGCATCTGTTAGCGCCGCAGGCGCAGTTAATGGTATAGCTCCGGGTACAGCCACTATATCATATACGCTAACCAATAGCTGTGGCAGCGCCAGTGCTACCCGCATTGTAACAGTTAACGCCGTACCCGTGGTTGGCACTATATCGGGTGTCACTACTTTTTGCAACGGCGCAACAACTGCAATGACCGATGCCGTGCCTGGGGGTACATGGCATAGCAGTAATGCACTTATCGCCACAGTTAGCGCCGCAGGTGTTGTGGCGGGGGTAGCAACCGGAACCGCAATTATTTCCTACACGGTTGCCAACAGTTGCGGTAGTGCCGTGGCTACAACTATAGTTACGGTCAACAGCGCATCTTCAGCAGGTGCTATAACCGGTGTTGCTGCAGTATTTGTCGGATCAGCTATTACGCTTACCGATGCCGCCAGCGGGGGAACATGGAGCGCAAGCAATACTAATGCAACAGTCTCCGCAACCGGGCTGGTAACCGGGGTTGCTCCGGGTACGGTCATTATCTCTTATACCGTCGTCAGCAGCTGCGGTGCAGTAACAGCCACTAAAGTCATCACCGTGAGCCATGCCATAGTCTCTCCTATTTCAGCTTATTTCGACAATTTGTGCGCCGGTACTTCGCTCACCTACTGGGATGTCACCATTGGCGGCACATGGTCTATAAGTCCCGCAAGCGTAGCTACGGTATCGCCCACTGGGGTTGTTACCGGTATCAGCGCAGGCACAGCTACGCTTAGTTATACATACAGTGGTTCAACGGTCACTTTGGTTATTACGGTAAATCCCTCACCTGCTCCTATCAGCGGTCCGGATTCACTTTGTGTATGGAGCACTATGCTCTTAACGGACCCTACCCCTGGCGGTGTGTGGAGCAGCGACCTGCCTTCCAAAGCCAGTGTGTCATCAACCGGTTTAGTGACTTGCCTCAACCACAGTGAAATGAACGTGCCTATTTATTACACCATGCCAAATGGTTGCAAAGCGGTACACATCTTCGTGACAGACTCTATTCCGGGCGCTATAATCGGCCCGGTCAAAGTGTGCCTCGGATCATCAATAACACTTAGCGATACCACTCGCAACGGTTTCTGGAGCGGAGGCAGCTCCTACGCCGCTATCGGCGGTTCAGGTGACGTTACAGGGCTTGGCCTGGGTACTGCGGCAATTACGTTTACCTCCACCAGCACCGGTTGCTATCGTGTATCGGTGATCACGGTCAATCCACTTCCGGCAGCTATAAGCGGCACACTCAAGGTGTGCACGGGGGCTGTGACATTTGTAAGTGACATCACACCTGGTATATCATGGGCAAGTAGCGACACTGCCCTCGCTACTATTAGCGGCTCAGGTGCCATACTGGGTAAGGCTGCGGGTGCCGTTATTATTAGCTATACCGGTACAAATGGTTGCATCAGTAAAGCAGTCGTCACCGTTAACGCTTCGCCTGGGGCAGTTGCCTCTATTTTAGGCCCTTCAAGTATATCGCATAGCGGGGCATCCGTTACACTGTCCGATGCAACGCCCGGCGGTGTATGGAGCAGCAGCAATACAGCTATACTCACCGTAGGCAGCAGCAGCGGCATTGTAACTGCGATAGTGTCTGCCGGTAGTGCCTATATCAAATACACGGTTACCAATAGTTTTGGCTGTAGCAATTCTGCGATCAAAACCCTCGGCACAACCCCGTCACCGCCACATCACGGTGGTAGCACAACTACAACTGTAGGGACAACAGTGAATATAGCTGATGAGGCATCCGGCGGTGAATGGACAAGCAGTGACAATAATATTGCTACCGTGGATGGCAATGGCACCGTAACCGGTATAGCGCCCGGAAGCGCAGATATTACACATACTGTTTTAGACAACAATGGCGATCGGTCGGAAACGGTGACACAGATAGTTGTAAACCCGGTTTTATTTGAAGTATCAATGTTCCCGAACCCGAATAACGGTTCATTTACGCTGCTCGGTTCCATCGGTTCAAAGCAAGATGAAGTAATTACCATCGAAATTACAGACATGTCAGGTAATGTTATATCTCATACAATAGAAACAGAACCCGGGGGTATAATAAATGAGCATGTATCAATTGGCATGGGTCTTGCAAACGGTATATATCTGCTGACTGTAAAAAGCAAAAACGAGCAAAAAATTTTGAGGTTTGTAGTGGAAAGATAAGGTGACCAAAACTTTTGGAGAAAAGGCCGGCGGAGATGCCGGCCTTTTCTCATGGATGAAACCAACGCTATCGAGACTAAAAAAGAAATCCCTTATAATAATGCGCTCTAAAAATGATAATTATGGGAAATGATTTTGTGATGGGTCGGAATTTCCTTTTAGCGTTGGCCCGATCAACATTTTTCCCAACATTATAATCAATCCCTTCTGCCCCATAACTAAAACGTCTTGCGCCGCATTTATTCACTTCTTACCTTTGTGCTGAAAGAAGGGTTATTCTCTTCTGTATTGATTGGTTAACGATTTTTTAAGAGTTTAATTCAAATTCCTAGTGACCCAGCCGCAGGTAGGGTGAGCAAGAAGTGAGCAACTTTTGAGCAACAATTTTTTCACAGTTCGTTGATTATCAATATAAAGGTGTGCAAAAAATATTTTACAGAAGGGTGAGCAATTCCCGGATTAAGGTAATACTTGAGTGGCTATATTAATTTTTAATCCTGAATATCCTGATCAAATATTCCTATTTTTACCAACGTAAGAGCGTTTATGAGATCAGGCAGGAACAGGTTTTTGATTTATTTAGTTTGTCTGGGCTTGTTCGGCATGATAGCTGAAGGTTGCAACGGCAGTAAAAAATGCGGTTGCGGCCACGATTTGAATGGTGTTTACAAACCCAGCAGAAGGTATAGGTGATGGTACGGTTATTGGTTAGTTTTTGATAAAATGACCCTATGTGGCGCGAAAATAATGTTTGGTTGCATTATGTGAAAAACATCATAGCTGCGGATGTTACATCCGCTGTGTTCTTGGCTTCCTACCTCCGGCGCAGCCGCATAACCCGCAACTACACGTCCTCGCTGGAGGTCGTCGACTTGCAAAAGTACAAAGTCATCCGGCAGGAAAATAAAGTGCGGATAGCCCTCCGGGAGCGCACAAACATCCCCTTCGTTTTTGTCATAGGGAAGAACTAGAGAGCCATTCTTCGCAAATTTATTTTCGATATATTTCCTTCTGCAAATTTTTCTGAATAACTTTATAACCTTTGGGGCTCCCGGGCTCACTGAAATTATTTTTGCAGGCAAAATTATATATTGCTTAGCTGCTGGCTTTTTTTAATTTTAAGGCCTTAATAAGATTTAGTATTTCCGGTTGCCGTGCATAAAACTATTAAACAGAAAGTATGAAAATATTGAACACACCCGGTGACATACAGGTGGCAGAAACAGCGAACGGATTTGATGTATCGCGCCGTCGTTTCTTTCAGCTTGCAGGTGGTATTACCGGAGCAGGTCTTGTTTTATCTGCGTGCAGGAGAACGCCGCCCAGCACCACCTATGTAGGTACTGGTGATGCCGGTCTCCTCAACATGATGTACATCGTAGAGCAGGTGCAGGCAGGCTTTTACACACAGGCAGTTGCTACGCCGTATTATGGTCTTACTACCAGTGAGTCATTATGCTTTGTTGATCTTCGCGATCAGGCTATAGCCCATCGCGAATACCTGCTGGCGCTGCTGGGTACCAATGCCGCCAAGCCCATCGTTCTGAATTTGTCTCTGTCCATTTTCGCAGACCGCACCAGCACGCTGGCAAATGCATATGGCCTTGCCGATCTTGCCGTGGGTGGTTATAATGGCGCAGCCCGGTTGCTGAGCGATACTGACTTCATACATGCCTTCAGTAAAATAGTTACGGTGCAGGCGCGCCGCAGCGCATATATGAGAGATACGCTGAACTTTTACGCACATGGCAATTACGACACTTTTGCAGACAGCTCTGCTGTCTATAGCAATGGCCTTGACCTGGCAACTGAGCCGGCAAGCGTAATGGCAGGAATAGAGCAATACATCCAGACTAAATTCGACATAAGCAAATTACCTTCTTTCTAATAATAAGATCATGAATTTTAAGAATATACTCAGCGAAATTGAAAAGTCTGATCCGGAAGTTTACGAGCGGCTCAGCGGCCGCAGGCAGGCCTTGAAAAGCTTTGGCTCAAAAGTGGCTGTTGCTGCTTTGCCATTAGCAATAGGTTCGCTGTTCCAGAAAGCATATGGTAAAACTGCTGATGCCAATGGCGTTATCAATGCCCTGAACCTGGCCCTGGAAATGGAGTATTTTGAGTACAATTTCTATCATACTGCTAATAGCTTACCAGACCTGATTCCGCCCAGCAGTGCCTATCCTTCTGGCAATGACAAAGCGGGGTTTCTAACTATCGAAGCACACGAAAAGGCACATATCCTTTTGCTCAATACTGTAATTACCACACTGGGCGGCGTACCGTTCACACCGAAATATTACAGCGCTGCAGCTGCTAATCCGTTGTACGTTCCTTCCGCTTACGATTTTACAGGGGGGGGCACTATTGCCGCTTCTGTATTTAACGATTATCCTACGTTCCTCATCATGGCGCAGGTATTTGAAGATACCGGTGTTCATGCTTACCAGGGCCAGATGCCAAGTCTGTTTGGCAACGCAGGTGTGCTCGGTCAGGCATTCCAGATCCAGAGCACTGAAGGTCGCCATGCAGCTCATGTGCGCCTGTTGCGCAGGCAATCGCCAATAAGCGCCCCGGAGAATCCCGCGCCTTGGATAAACAACAACATACCGCCTACCGTAGCTTTACAAAACTATTACGTTGGCGAGGAAAACACGCTGCAGATAGGCGGCATAGACATCTCTACCCTGGCAGACGCTTACAGCACTACCGGCACAGTGCCGTTGCTATCAGCCACAGCCGCATTCGATGAGGGTATGGATTCTACAACAATATTATCTCTGATACAGCCCTTCTTGTTATAAGAAGCCGAAACATATATTTCGTCAAAAGCCGCACACCGTGCGGCTTTTATCTTTCTTTTTGATCAATAGTTTTTGTTGCAAAAATGAGTGTGCCTAACACCTCCTCTCCTGTTTTTAGGAGGGGAGGCTGGAAAATATAGCGAAGCAGTGTTTTCCAACTGGGGTGGTTAACTCTCGCCCGGCAGATAACTCATTCACGTTCCACAGCGCAGTAATAGGCTGCTTGAATTCACAAATTTATTACTTGCGAAATACGGTATAGGAGCTAACCCACATTGCAGCTAAGTGTCCGTAAAGTCTTGATAATAAGGCGGTTCATTTTTTCGAGTTTCAGTTTGTGTACTACATATTTTCTTTGGCAAATGGCTTGTGTTTTATCAGGAGGATAGATTGCAGCCTCTTTAGTTCCTCGGGAGGGTCTGAACATTTTCTTACTCCGATCAGGCAGCCGGCTCTGTTTGTACCGTGTGTGGTGATTATTTTTTGAGTATTGCCGATTCTTACTATTTCGGGCCAATGGCTATTGATGCCATGAATTTTGATTTGTGTGATTAACCTGATTTGTTTATTCAGCGCGAGTATCGGCGAGTCCCGCTGAAGGGCGGAGACGCGCGAGTACGTAAAATTCCTTATCTTGTATTTTAATACAAATATTAAGCACGAAACACCGTACTACTGTCATGAATAAGTCTTTACTCTTCGTTTTTTTTTGTTGTGTAGTATAACTTCTCTTGCCCAGACTTACAAAGACGATTTAATAAAGGCAAACACGGAGATGGTCGCAGGTAAATATGAGCAAGCCATCCTGGATTATGACCAAGTCATTAGCTTAGGAGGGAAAAGTGATTCTGTGTATTTAAACATGGGCGTGTCAAAGGCAGAGTTACATCGTTACGAAGAGGCGCTCGCTGACATGGAGCGGAGTATCAGCCTCAATCCCGGGTTTGAAATGGCGTACTGGAACAGGGCTTTTGTAAAAACCGCCGTAAAGGACTATCAAGGGGCAATAGCCGATTGCGATGAGGCTATTGGGCTAAACCCAAAAGCCGAAAAGCCCTATTTTAACAGAGCTATCGCGGAAAAATGGTTAAATAAGTATGACGATGCAATTGCCGATTACAATATTGTAATTCAAATAAACCCTCACAACGACCGAGCGTTTAATAATCGTGGTACCGCAAAAGACAAGCTCGGCAAGTTTGAAGACGCAATTGCAGATTTCAATGAAGCTACCAGATTAAACCCTCAGAATGGCGATGCTTTTTTCAATAAAGGATCTGCGTATAAGAAACTGGGCTTGCTCGAAGAAGCCATTAAAGCTTACGACGAGGCCATAAAAATTAATCCTGAAGATGGTGACGCTTACGATAGCCGAGCGGTCGCGAAACTTGCTCTTAAAAGGTATGATGATGCATTTGCAGATTTTAATGAAGTAATAAGAATCAACCCCAGGGATCCCAAAGCATATTATAACAGAGGCCTTGAAAAAATGAGACTGAAGCAGTATGACGAAGCTATCCTTGACTATACCAGAGCTATTAGTTTGAACCCCACACATGACAAAGCGTATAATAACAGGGCATTATCAAACTTTCATTTGAATAAGTTTGAAGACGCTATAGCAGACTATGATGAAGCGATAAGATTAAATCCGCAATTGGCGTTTGCATATAACAACAGGGGTGATGCCAAACTAAATTTAAAGGACTACTATGCCGCCCTTGCAGATATAAACGAATCGCTAAAGCTGGATCCCACTAATGCCTACGCGTATAATAACCGCGGCTACGTTCTTTATAAATTGGGCCACTATCGCGAGGCCGTTTCTGATTATGACAAGTGTATCGAAATTGGCGGCAAAGAATACATACCCGAATATAAATATAGAGAAGCTGCGGCTGCGAAAATGTAGTGCTAAATCGGGGTCAGCATCTCCCGCTGCCCATAGTCTAAAAAACAAATAACTACTCGTTGGTTGAACACTAACTGGTGCCAAATGATTTTCGTTGGGTGCAGGCTGTGCCTGCGTCCTGGCGCAAGCCAGGCTCTCGTTCCGGATATGGGTAGGAGTTGTGTAGTGTTGCGCGAGTCAACCACCCCGGCCTGAAAACACAGCTTTGCTTGTTTTCAGGCGCGCCCTTCCTAAAAACAAGAGGGGAGGTGTGAAGCACTCTCATTTTCTGCAAAAAATAAGTCAGATAAAATG
>CAIRTW010000073.1 GCA_903881585.1 uncultured Bacteroidota bacterium
CATACTATATGAACGGTAAGCCGAGATACCGTGTGCCCGCCATGTCGATACATCTGCAAGTTTAATCAGATTTTTTCGCATTACTAAAGCCCTTGCACTAAAGTGCATAGTTTTCACTAACGGTTGAGACCAATAAATTGCTGCTAAACTATTAAAGATGCCGCCTGAGGGTGGCATCTTTTGTTTTTCAAACATTCTGAAAAGCGGAGCAAAGCATTACCTTTTATTGGATCTTGTGCCGGCTCCTTTAAGTTTAAACTGGATTGGCAGTGTGAAATACACTTTTACCGGCTTGCCATTTTGCTGTCCCGGCTTCCAGTGCGGCATCCCCCGAACCAGCCTTAGTGCCTCTTCGTCACAGCCCCCGCCAAGGCCCCTCAGGATCACGCAATCACTAATACTGCCATCTTCATTCAGGACAAATTTAACCATCACGTTTCCTTCAATACCATTTTTTCTGGCGAATTCGGGATATTCAAGATGTTCCTTAATATAGGCGGATAGATCAAAACCAGGCGTGGGCTGCTGTTCGATATAGGTATAAACCTGCGGAGCGGTTTTTATTGTAAACGTTACCGGGAGCATTGTGGAAACCCTTACCGGCAAACCATTGTGAATACCAGGCTTCCATTTCGGCATACTCCTTAAAACTCTCATGGCTTCCTCATCACAGCCGCCGCCGATACCTTTTTCTATTTTACAATCACTTGCGCTTCCATCTTCATTGACAAGGAATTTCACCACAATTCGCCCCTGGATATTATGCTGAAAAGCCGAATCCGGATAGCGAAGATGCCCGCTTAGATATTCGTTGATATCATAACCCGGCTCAGGCATTTGTTCCACGTATTCATAGATCGCGGCAGGAGCGAGGTCCGTTTTTTCCTGCGTTGTATCATTCTTCAATTTTCGATATTGCGCACTCGCACTTAGCGCAAAAAATAAAAGTGCAGATAGAATTATAGCTCTCATTAATAAATTTTAGTCGGTCAGTTTAAACGCAATAGGAAGCGTAAAGTACACCTTGACTTTCTTACCGTCCTGCTCACCAGGCACCCAGGGTGGCAGGCTCTTCACTACTCTTAGCCCCTCTTCATCGCAGCCGCCGCCTATGCCTGTTACCACAGTGCAGTCGCTTATGTGGCCATCTTCATTTACTATGAACTTTATGACCACGCGACCCTCAATATTATGTACACGGGCAGTATCCGGGTAATGCAGATTCTCGCTAAGGTATTGCCCGAGATCGTAATTCGCCTTAGGCACAACTTCAACGTAACGGAATACCACCGGATCTTTTTTATCACTCTGCGCAGATACGTTTATTACGGACAGCAGGCATACTATGAAGAGAAGATGTTTCATTGAATGATGTTTTTGAATCGTTGTTATTAAAACAAGAATGAATCATTTGGTGCTGAAGCGAAACAACCTGCTAGTTCAACTTAAATGTCATCGGCAGCGTATAGTATACATTCACAGCCTTACCATTTTGCTTTCCGGGTTTCCATGCGGGCATGCTCTTTACCACCCTTGCGGCTTCTTCATCACAGCCCGCGCCAATGCCCCTTGTCACTTTCACATTTTCCAAGGTACCGTATTTAGTGATCACAAATTGCACGATAACCCTGCCCTCAATACCGGCTTTCTTGGCAGCTTCGGGATAATTTAGGTTCTTTTGCAGATACTCCGGGAGTTCAAAAAGTGGCGTCGGCATTTGTTCCACATAATTGTAGATCGGCTCACTTTTCCATGCCGTATCCACCGCATACCTCATTTGCTGGGCAGAGGCA
>CAIRTW010000074.1 GCA_903881585.1 uncultured Bacteroidota bacterium
ATAGCTTTCTGGCATACCGCAAATTTAACTCAACCGAAGCAGATAAGCAGTTTATTTTTATTTGCCTCAGTGAGGGCTGCGCCGTTCCATTTTTACTATGTTGTAAAAGTCTTTAAATAGTTCACTATTCGCAGATTTTACGCCGTGTAAAAAAGAAAAATAACTGCGCTATATTGTATGCCTTATTTCGTCAACGTTCCTTACATTTGCAGAATTTGTTTTTTTCATGACTCAAACTAACACTCAATCCCCTGCCTGGTTATTGCTGCAGGACGGCACACTCTTTAAAGGCACATCGTTTGGGGCTAAGGGAACTGCTGGCGGCGAAATATGCTTTAATACAGGCATGACGGGCTATCAGGAGGTTTTTACGGACCCTTCCTACACAGGCCAGGTGCTTATTATGAACACGGCCTACATAGGCAACTATGGAGTAAAGAACGATGATGTAGAGAGTGATTCTATAAAGATAAGTGGCCTGATCTGTAAGAATGTGTCAAAACGCTATTCCCGTATGGTGGCCAACGACAGCCTGGAGAACTACCTTATCAATAATAACCTTGTTGCTATATGCGATGTTGACACCCGCGCATTGGTGCAGCACATACGTAGCAAGGGCGCTATGAACTGCATTATATCCACAGAGCTTACCGATGAAAAGAGCCTTGCCGATGCACTGGCTAAAGTACCCGACATGGCCGGTTTGGAATTATCGTCGCAGGTATCAACCAAAGAAGCATATACTGTTGGTAACCCCGATGCGTCCATCCGTATTGCGGTAATGGACTACGGCGTAAAGATCAAAATACTGCAGTGCATGACCGACAGGGGCGCATACCTCAAAGTTTTCCCTGCCAAAACGAGCATTGAAGAACTGAAGCAATTTGACCCGCATGGCTATTTTATTTCCAATGGCCCCGGCGATCCAGCTTCTATGGACTATGCAGTAAAAACAGTGAAAGACATATTGGCTACCAATAAGCCGTTCTTTGGTATTTGCCTGGGCCACCAGTTACTCGCACGTGCTAACGACATACCAACCTTTAAAATGCACCATGGCCACCGCGGACTGAACCACCCGGTAAAAAACCTGATCACCGGCAAATCGGAGATCACAACGCAAAACCATGGTTTTGGCGTGGACCCCGAAGCTGTGAAGAAAGCAGATCATATAGAGGTGACCCACTTGAACCTGAACGATGGCTCAATAGAAGGGATAAGGATGAAAAACCAACCGGCTTTTTCGGTACAATATCACCCTGAAGCCACACCGGGCCCGCATGACAGCCGGTATTTGTTTGATGATTTTATGAATATGATTGGTAGGGTGATGAAGAATTAAGCGAATGTGATGATGAAGTAGCAAGTGAAACTGGGTTACTGAAATTTTATGAAAAAAATATATAGTTATGCTTTTCTTTTTTTCTACCTGTTTTATGCAATAGCTATAGGTCATTATCTGCACTGCAGGGTTAATGCATCCCCTTATCAAAAAATCATTGACAACTCTGATATGGGGTTTATATCTTTTATCATTTATATAACTCAAATAGATTTGATCGTGTTCGTCTTATTTATACGCCATTTTTATATATTCAGCAATGCTATAAATTATACTTCCGCTTTTTTAGTTGTCCTTTCCTATACATTGCACCTAAATGCTTTAGCGTGTGATAATGATTCGTCAAATTTAGCAATAGCAAAAGATATTATTTTAATTTTAGCTACTATTGTAGTGGCTGTTTTCAGGTACGCTAATTCCAACAGGTACGTTACGTCCGATTGACAACTTTATACTAACGACTTATACTTTCCACTAAAAATGAAACAGGAAAAAATTCTCATCATAGGCGCCGGCGGGCAGATAGGCGTAGAGCTTACCCTTGCTTTGCGCAAGATATATGGCACTGATAATGTTATCGCTTCTGACCTGAAAGACGCCCACCCTTTGCTGAAAGACAGTGGCCCATATGTCCACCTCAACGCTATGGACGCCGCAGCCACGCATGAGCTGGTAAAGAAAGAAGGCATAACCCAGATATACCTGCTGGCGGCACTATTATCTGCCACCGGAGAAAAAGACCCGCACAAAGCATGGGCGATAAATATGCAGAGCCTGCTGCAAACCCTGGAGCTTGGCGTACAGGAGAAACTGACTAAAATATACTGGCCCAGTTCCATAGCGGTTTTCGGCCCTACTACGCCGCATGAGCAGACACCACAGCAAACGGTAATAGAGCCCCGCACCGTTTATGGCATAAGCAAGTATGCAGGTGAGCTTTGGTGCCAATATTACAATCAACGCTGGGGGCTGGACGTACGCAGCATACGCTATCCCGGCCTCATCAGCTGGAAATCAGAGCCCGGCGGCGGCACTACCGACTATGCCGTGGAGATATACCACGAGGCGCTGAAGAACAAGAAGTACACCTGCTTCCTGTCTGAGAACACCTACTTGCCTATGATGTACATGGATGATGCCATCCGCGCTACAATAGAGCTGATGGAAGCCCCCGCAGAGCAAATGAAAACCCGCATGGCCTACAACATCTCGGCTATGAGTTTCTCACCCAAGGAGATCGCTGCTGCAATACAAAAGCACATCCCCGAATTCACCATCGATTACAAGCCCGACTTCCGCCAGGCGATTGCCGACGGCTGGCCCAAGAGCATTGACGATACCACTGCCCGAGAACACTGGGGCTGGAAAAACGAATTTGACCTGGATAAAATGACAGCGGATATGCTGGAGCATTTGAAGGGGAAGTAAACAATGACGGGAGAATAAGTAAGGAATGCTGTTCGGCGCTACAATGTGCACTCAAACAACATCAATTCCTCCTCATCGCCTGGCATCTTCACAAACTCTTTAAAGCTTAGACCGATCTTTTTCAGCAGATTGATAGACGGTACATTGTGCTTAGTAGTAATAGCCACAATAGTGTCCAGCTTTAATACATCCCTTGCATACTTCATTACCACCGATGCAGACTCATAGCCATATCCCCTACCCTCATATGCCGGTAAAAACGCGAAACCAATATCCACATGCTCCAGCCCTTCTCTTTTCACCAGTCCGCATATACCTATCGAAACATTATTCTCTTTTAGTTTGACGAGATAGAACCCGAAGTTATTTTGTCTGTAGCTGGGTACAATGCGGTTGAGTATATAACGCTCTGCATCCTCAAGCGTTCTAATACCAATTAGACAAAATAATTCGGCATGATTTTTGCTATAGATTAGTATGGCTATTTTACAAACAATTAGTGTCAAGGAAACAATAGAAGAACTGACAGTTTTGCTCAATAAATCTACTGTAGCTACAAAGCCGAGGATA
>CAIRTW010000075.1 GCA_903881585.1 uncultured Bacteroidota bacterium
CCCTGACCTCTCCAGGGAGAGGAACAGTTATTAATAGATTTCAAATTGCATATTAGAAATTTTGGGGCAATAGGTGCGCAGGCAACACGGAAATGGCGCGAACTTTTGACTGGACCGTAGCGCCAACACGGCCCGAGTAGCGGGTGCAGGGCCAGACAAAAGTTAGCATTTCCGGCCTCCTTTTCTTTGGTTCATTTCTTTTGGAGAAGCAAAAGAAATGAACATTAATACTAAAAAAAGAAGGGTGCCCTTTTGAGACACCCTCTTTTTTTATGCAGGTACACAACCCACTTGTTCATACCTAATTCTTTAACTTTGGCACTATGTTATTTACTCCGCTCACCATCAGAAGTATCGCACTGAAAAACCGCATAGTGGTATCGCCCATGTGCCAGTATAGCAGCGAAGATGGGTTTGCCAACGACTGGCATTTGGTTCACCTTGGCAGCAGAGCCGTGGGTGGTGCAGGGCTGGTGTTTACCGAAGCCACAGCGGTATGCCCGGAAGGCCGCATATCACCACACGACCTCGGCATATGGAAGGATGGGCATATAGAACAACTAAAAAAGATAACTCATTTCATAGAGCAGCAAGGCGCTGTGCCGGGCATCCAGCTGGCACATGCTGGCCGCAAAGCCAGTGTCACCGAACCTTGGAATCAAGATAAGCTGATCCCTGTTTCAGATGGAGGGTGGAAGACCGTGGCGCCAAGTCCTGTTCCGTTTTCGGATGAAAAAGATACACCACTTGAGCTGAGCGTAAGCGATATCAAAAAGATAGTGGGCGACTTTAAAGCTGCTGCTGTCCGCGCATTGGCCGCCGGCTTTAAAGTAATAGAGATACATGGCGCGCATGGTTACCTCATCAACGAATTCATGTCGCCGTTGAGTAACCAACGTTCTGACGATTACGGTGGGAGCATTGAGAATCGCATCCGTTTTCTCCTGGAGATCATTGGTGCCATTCGCAACGTATGGCCGGTAGAATTCCCGCTATTCCTGCGTATTTCAGCCAGCGACTGGGCAGATGGCGGCTGGACCATTGAGGACTCGGTTAAGCTAGGGGAGATGGTTAAGGGCCATGGTGTAGATCTTATCGACTGCTCATCGGGCGGAGTAGTGTCTTATGTTAAAATACCTGCTAGACCCAACTACCAGGTGCCGTTTGCCGAAGCAGTGCGCAAGACAGGCATACTCACAGGTGCTGTCGGTATCATCGTATCAGCAGATCAAGCTGAAGAAATACTTACCACCGGCCAGGCCGATCTGATCTTCATGGCACGCGAGTTGCTCCGCGATCCCTACTTTCCGCTTAGAGCTGCACGTGAGCTGGGCAATGATGAGATGCCGTGGCCGGTGCAATACGAGCGCGCGAAAAGAAAGAAGTAAAGCAATACAATTATGGTTATTTATTTTAGTAGCTTGGTGTACTCTTAACGATGAAACAATTCTTATTCCTATTGGCTGTATTATTTCCCATTGTAGCTAATGCACAAATGGACACGGTAAAATGGAATGTTCCTGCCCCGGACCATTACGCTTTCATACGCTACGATGAGAATGTGATCTCACATCACGGGGACCTGGATAGTGTGTTCCGGAAACTAGTAGCATTACACGCCACACATAAAGGCCGCGTGAACATCGTTCACATTGGTGATTCGCACCTACAGGCCGATGGTATTACCAGTGTGTTACGCAATGGCTTCCAGGCTTACTTTGGGAATGCAGGGCGTGGATTGGTTTTTCCGTACTCACTGGCGAACACCAACGGGCCTAAAGACCTC
The DNA here is from genome assembly GCA_903881585.1 of uncultured Bacteroidota bacterium. Lineage (GTDB taxonomy): Bacteria > Bacteroidota > Bacteroidia > Chitinophagales > Chitinophagaceae > Nemorincola. The sequence continues at coordinate 1,787 of CAIRTW010000075.1, forward strand.
CATGCGTCATCAAACGCCACCTGGCATAGCAACCGGATCACCAACAACACCTCGCCTATAGAAACCGGCATCTGCGGCTATGGTATGGTATCTGCCCACAAAGATGCTACCGTAAATGTATGGCTCAAAGACGATAACGGGAATCCGGAATACTTCAACCGCATGGTCTTCTTCCTGGGCAAACAAAAAGAAGACTACCTGCTCACCGATAGCAGCAAAGGAAACTCTATATCTCTTTCTACATTGGAGGAGGCAAACAGTCCATCGCTGGTATATGAAAGCGACGCTTTGCTGTCCGGCTGTGCGCTCACCAAGACTACTTTCGGCGATTACCAGTTCTATGGAGTGTCTCTGGAGCGCAAGGATACCGGCGGCGTTGTCTATCATACCATTGGCGCCAATGGGGCGCGCTACGATCAGTATGCCGGTAGCAGCCTTTTCTGGCAGCAACTGAAAGCGCTGAATGGCGACCTGTTCATCATATCTATGGGTACCAACGAAGCCCAAAACCCTGACCTGACCGAACAGGCAATGGCAGCTTTGTGCGACTCTATGATCCATAAAATTCACCAGATCGCACCCGGCGCACCTGTACTCATCACTACTCCTGCCGGGTCATACTACAAAACCAAGCACCCCAACGTGGTGCTCACAAAAGTAACCACCGGGCTCATTCGTTCGGCTGAAAAAAACAGCGCTGCATATTGGGACCTCTACGACATAAGCGGCGGCAAGAAAAGCCCCGCAGCATGGAAACATAGCGGCCTCCTCGGTCACGACCTCGTGCACTACCAACCCAAGGGCTACCAGCTACAAGGCCAGTTGCTGCTCAACGCATTTGCGAAGGCATACAACAACTATGCAAAACTCCACCCCTATAATCCGGAGTCGGCGGTGCACAAAAAACCTGCGCCTAAAACTATTGCGAAACCTAAGGCAGAGAAAAAGGCAGATGCTCCTGTAAACCCTCAGCCAGCTGGCGAAAACAAAAAGCCAGATACCAGACCAGATACTGTGCCCTTGCGTAATAACAACAGTAAGATACATGTGAAGTATGAGGGGAGATGACAGAAATAAACGCACCGATTGACAGCACACTGCTAATTAATAACTTTGTTCCATGCCTGTTTCCCAAAACATTAAAGTTGCCGTAGATGCGGTGGTATTTGGATATACTTCAAAAGATGGTTTATCTGTTCTGCTGATCAAACGGAATATCAAACCTTACAAGGACCGTTGGGCACTGCCGGGCGGCCTGGTAGGAGATAAAGAATCGCTGGAGCAGGCAGTGCAGCGCGAATTGAAAGAAGAGACCGGCATTAACATCAATTACCTGGAGCAATTATTCAGTTTCGGCAACCCCGTGAGAGACCCGCGAAACAGGGTGATCTCTATTGCTTATTACGGCCTCGTGAAACCTGATGTATTTGAAGTAAATGCAGCTACAGATGCAAGTGATGCAGCATGGTTTAATATTAAGAGCTTACCCCACTTAGCTTTCGACCATGGCGATATTATTACAGTAGCCCATGACCGCCTGAAAAGCAAATTGCTCTACCAGCCTATTGGGTTTGAATTACTTGAAGCGAAATTTCCATTCTCGGAATTAGAGAAATTGTATATTTCTGTCCTGGACCGCCCTATAGATCGCCGGAACTTTAAAAAGAAGATTAGCAGGTTTGGCTTCCTCGAAGAAACCACGGAGAAACAGGCGCTGAAAGGTGCAGGCAGACCGGGTAATCTTTTCCGGTTTAATGAAAAGAAATATCACCTGCTGCAGAAACAAGGCATCAATTTCGAGATCTGATCGATTTTCTAAAAATAATTTGCGTAATAAATACGCTTTTGTATATTTGCGTATAATTTACACAAATTTAGAAATGAAAACAGGTGTTATAATAGCAAGGTTTCAATCGCCATACCTTCACGAAGGTCATAAGGAGCTGATCGGCCGGGTAAGGAAAGACCATACAAAAGTGATCGTACTGATCGAACTTTTTTTCAAGCGACACTACCCTGATGCCAATAGTGTAAATGGCCCTGATGACGACTACACATTCCAGCTTCGGCAGTTGTTTAGAGACTGCTCTTTGATAACGGACAAAAAAGTACAAAATGCAAGATTTAACGACATATGTTTTATACGGCTAGCTAAAGAATACAATAATTGTCAAAACAAAAACGCTACTAATAATTATGAATACAGGCGTGAAAAGACAAAGGCAATGTTTGGAATAGATGTAAGCCTAAGGTACATCAATATTACTATGAGTGGTATTACTATGAGTGGATTTGCGGTAGGAGCGATAAATTTTAAGCCAGCCTACTCGATGGATGCGGGTGTATTCCTGAACCTGGTAGTCCCGAATACACAAAAACGGTTTGCTGTATACAATGAGCTTTTGTTTTCGCGCTACGATATTATCTCAGTTCCATTTTATCCCGGTAGTTTTGAAGTTAAGCAAACGGAGCTGACGGCAACCTACTTAAAATTATCTAACGCATTGCGATATCAGTTTCCGTTACGTTGTGCTACACCTTACATACAAATTGGGTTAGTTAACGGGTACGCAATGGACGGTTCTGCAAACACTACTGTTAAATCAACATTATATCATACACCGGTGAGCACAGAACAATTAATGCCTTTCAGAAAATACGAAAGAGCCGTCTTTGGGGGGCTGGGTATATGCATCGGGAAATTCGAGGCTGAATGTCGTTATGAGATTGGCAATGGTTTTTCTACCTATCAAAATGTATCTACAACGTCTATTTCTTTTCTTTTCCTGGTGAAATGGGCCATTTTTTGAACCACATTGACGAGCCTGTAGCCAAGCTTTTGTGCGTAGCAGTCGTTTGTATAATTTAGCCTCCGGATAGCTATCAGGATTGTAACTGGCGTTGGGCTGGCTAAAAAATTATTCTGCCGTAGTCGGGTCTATGATCATAGACACCTTGCTTACTGAGTTTGCCGGGAACCCGCCTTGCATGGCATGTTCACGCACCATCTCTTCGTTTGGCGCGTTGTAGATGCAGTAGATCTTGTTGGTGGTAACGTAGCTGTGTACCCACTGCATCTGCGGGCCCATTTTGTTGAGCACCCCACAGGAGGTCTGCGAAATGCCTTTCAATTGTTCCGCAGTTAAATTGCCCGCTCCGGGAATTTCTCTTTCAATTACATATTTTGGCATGGTGTTGCTATTTAGGGCCTGCTGTTTAAGTCAGCCCACCCCGTTTATTTAAATTCAGTAAAAAAATAATTTCGGTAATCATTTCAGACAAGAGATAATAAGGTATTTGCCCGGCCAGTTTGACCAGGTTTAATACCATTACTATGGAG
>CAIRTW010000076.1 GCA_903881585.1 uncultured Bacteroidota bacterium
CCATATCTGCCAGTTGCTTCTTTGTTTTTACGAAAGAGTGCCCTGGTGACCAGATAGTAACAATAAAAACCGCATCGGTATGGCGTTTTGCAGCTTCTACAGGTGATGTAATCGTAAGACCATTGATATCAGTACCCCACTTCTTTTCACTATTATCGCTAAAGGATACAACATTGTATCCTTTAGTTAAAAGAAGCTTTCCGACTTTGTTCCCAAGATAGCCACAACCGAAAATCACAATTGGCCGCGTAGATATCTCCCCCGAAAGGCTGGAAAGGTTTTTCAGGGCATTATCCCGTGTATGTTCACTAAGTAATTCTGAAATATCCATTGAACCTGTGCTTTATGGGGAAAATTTATTCAAAATTGATCCTTTCCTTTTCTACTACTAAAGGCCTCTTCCTTACCTGGGTATGAATAGCGCCTATGTACTCGCCGATAATTCCAATAAAAAAGAGTTGGACGGACGAGAAAAAGAATACACCTATTACTAATGGCGCCATACCGACAGAAAACCGATTCCAGAAAATCAATTTATAGATCAAATAGCCGATAGCCACTAATAAACTCAAAATCGCTGAAAATATGCCAATAAATACAGAAAGCCGCAGGGGTAACTTTGAGTGATTTGTAAAGCCAAGCATTGCCAGATCATACAGCGTAAAAAAATTATTTTTACTCTTCCCTTGGGTACGTTGTTGTTGTGTATAGGCAATTTCGCAACGCTCAAAACCCAATTCAGTGATCATACCCCTGAAGTAAGGATAGGGATCATCTAAGGTTCTAACAATATCTATGAATTTTTTATCGTATAGCCCAAAACCAGTAAAATTTTGAATAGGCTGCTCCCCTGAGTCGGACATTCTTATCAATAGCCTGTAGAAAAATTTCCTGACCCCAAACATCAAAGGGTTTTCTTTGCTTTTTGTTTTTACTGCAACAACGATTTTGAAACCTTCTTCCCATTTCTCAAGAAACGATTTTATCATTTCAGGGGGGTCTTGCATATCAGCAACAAGTACCACCATAGCATCGCCAGTACATTGCATTAATCCGTAAAAAGGAGATCTGACATGACCGAAATTTCGCGCATTTACAATCACTTTAATGTGCTTGTTGGTTGCAGCTATCTTCCGTAAAATATCTACAGTTTTGTCTTTGGAGCTGTTATCAATAAACACATGCTCATAATCATATTGCGGCAGGCCTTTAAACACGTCTGCTACTGCCAGAATCAGTTTCTCTACATTATCCTCCTCGTTGTAGCAAGGGGTAAATATGGAGATCATTTTTTTCTTTTCTGGCAGCATAGGGTTATTCATTTATTATAGGGATGATCATATTCTGCTTAAACTCTTCGCGGTCCATGAAGGGGAACATATCTTCCATGGGCTTTGTAACCAGGCGGCCATCCGGCTTCCTTTCTGATGACAGCTTAGGGGCAAATACATATTCGGTAGGCAGTATCACTTCGCATACTACCGGGCCAGGCATATCCAGTACGGCCCTTATTTGCGCGCCCAGGGCTTTATCGCTTACTATTTGTGTCGCCTTCAGGTTGTAGGCTTCAGCTATCCGCATAATGTCCGGGAAGCCTACCCCGGAGTTTTTATCGGCGCCCATCCTGCGGCCAAAGAAGTTGTCCTGTGTCTGCTTCATAGAGATGTAACCCCCATTGTTGAGGTAGAACAGCTTTATGGGCAGTTGCAGGTAGGTCATGGTCATCAGTTCCTGTATGTTCATTTGCAGGCTGCCATCTCCCGCCAGGCATACAACATCGTTACCACTAGCCACCGCAGCGCCTATAGAAGCCGGCAGGTCGTAACCCATGCTGGCACAGCCAGAGTTCCAGATCACATGCTGGCCCGTCTTCACCTTACCAGCCTGGAAGTAACAAATACATGCAGTAGCATCACCAGTAACAACAGTTGCATTTTCGCCGAGTTGAAACCCCAGCTGCTCCATGAAGTAGTAAGGATTTACGCAATCGGCCAGGTTCTTGTAACTGTCCAGTACCGCATTATACTTCACTTTCCGCTCCACGCACCATTTCAGCCAATCGGCGAAATTGTAGTTGGCAGTAGCCGTTTTCTCTTTTAAGATCGGCAGCAGGTCCTTAAGATCAGCACAGATGGGGAGATCGTATGTTAAGAATGGTTTTTTTAACTCAGATGCGTCAATGTCAACACACACTTTTTTTGCCGCCCGTGCCACAGAAAGCCAGTTGTAGCTTACCTGCCTGATGTTGTTTCTTGTACCCAGGAATATAACCAGGTCGGCATTCTGCATGGCAAAATTACCTGCCCGCGAACCTATAGAGCCAATGGTGCCTATAGCCAGTGGGTGGTCGGTCTCCATGATGTCAAAACCATTGAGCGTAGATAGAACAGGAATACCCAGCTTTGTGATCATTCCTTTAAAAACATCCATCATGCCACTAAGGCGTATGCCGTGTCCGGCAACGATCACAGGGCGTTCTGCCTTATTCAGCAGGGCTACTATTTCATCAACCTCGCGGGCAAGTTTTGCCAAATCGGGAGCTGCACTTACTTCCGGAACATAGGGTGCCAGGGCATCTTCATCTACAGATGAGCCTTGAATGTTCATCGGCACATCCACCCATACAGGGCCGGGCCTGCCGTGTGTAGCTATGTATATCGCCTTCTCCAGTTCGTAGCGTATGGTATTGGCATCGGTGATGGTAACGGCATACTTCGTTACCGGCTTCACCACATCTACTATCCGCACTTCCTGGTCGCCAAGTTGACGCAGGTTCAATTCAGGGCAAGCCAATACTGTGGTATCCAGCCGTACTTGACCAGATACATACAGCACAGGCACCGAGTCCGTCCACTGGCCAAAAACGCCGTTCAGCGCGTTCAGCCCGCCGGGGCCGGTGGTCACATTCACTACAGCCAGCGACTGTTTCTGGCGGGCATACCCTTCTGCAGCAATAGCCGATGCCTGCTCATGGTGGTTGCAGATGCACCTTATCTTTTCAGACTTGCCAAAAGAATCATTCAAATGCATGGCACCGCCACCGGCGATAATAAATACATCTGTGATGCCATATTCTTCTAAACGCTTTACAATGTAATCGGTAACTTTTATCATCTTAGA
>CAIRTW010000077.1 GCA_903881585.1 uncultured Bacteroidota bacterium
AGGCAGAAAACAACACTTTAGGAATGTCGGCTTGACGGGGGATACTACAGTTTGATGGGCTCAGTTTCAGTGGTTGAGCTAGAAAATAAGAGCGATAAATTATTCATTACAAGCGTCTCGTTACATGACGCTTGTAATTATGTTTTCAGATTTGCGTTTGGGCGACCTGAATTATTTACTGTCGGTTAAACCGACACCACAGCGTCTGGGCTACGATGGGCTGTTGCTGATCACAAAGCAGCCCTTCAACCTACTTTATCAAATATCTTGTTGAGGGATTGTTCGGGCTTATCCCACGAATAAAACTTATGTTTAGTGGTAGATGCTCCAAAAATATGAATGCCATGCTCTGTTGGCTGTATTACAAAGATATATTCTTGGGGTAACGTAAGAAATCTTTTCGGAGATTTTGCTTTTATGACGCAGCCAGTAGAAATATCTGCAGCCTCATTAATTATCAATCCCTCCTTTAATAAAGAGGTGGCCAAACCGATAACAATATAAGAGTAATCCTTTGAGTAATAACGATCGGCATAAGCTCGTTCATTTACGCCAAGATCAACATCTTCTTTTAGTTGATTTATAAACTTAATTGAACTATTAACAGAAGTCTTATCAACCCCCACTCCTGACCCTGCCACATATGAAAGTGAAGAAAGAACATGAGCGACCTCGTCCTGCGAGACCCCATCATCCTGGGCCACAATACCCTTTAACTCTGATTTTGCGAGTAAAACCCTAACTGACGGCAAACTTGCTGCACCACCATACTCATTCACAGGTCCTTGAACTATAGTTTTTTGCTCTGCTACATTATTTTTTATTGCGGCCAGTTCAGCTTTTAGTCTTTTATTTTCGCTATTATCACAACCCACTAACATCAACGTAGTTATAACGGCAAAGGAAATGAGGCAGTTTTTCAATTTATTTCAAACTTGATTTGATGATTATTGAACATACTCTTACTTTGAGCCAGCAATTTGTAACTTAAGAATATCCTGCATTAAATTTTGAGAATCTTTTTTGATGGATTGATCGTTAGACTGAGATGCTAACTCTGCCCAAATTTTGGCCTGATCCAGCGTTGGAACCTCTGAAAAACAGCTGGACTTTGCAAAGGCTCGCTGGGCCATAAAGTATCTTGCAGAGCTAACCCCTGCAGTACCAGCTTCCCTAATCCAACGACATGATTCAGCAGGCTCTGCCATTCCGGTCCAGTCATCTGAATATGCCAGTCCTAAAAATAACTGGGCAAATGGATCACCTTGTTCTGCATAGATCTTTAAAGATGGTAGGGACGATTTCTCTTTTTGCATATAGCCTTGAATCGTAGATCCGAGTGCGCCACTGGTCTTTAAGGCCTTTTGAAAGGCATCATTATCTAATGGTGGATTTAATTTTGAAGGCGGACTTGCAGTCACCGCAACTACTGATTTACTGGGAATAACAACTGCGGCACTTCTCTTCACCGGCTCAACAGAGCGGTTATTGAGGTAGGAATTAGCCTTATCAATATATTGAAGAAGCTGTTCGGGCGATTCTCCCATTGCATTTTTAGCATTTGGATTATATGTTTGGTCGCACATCTTGCCACCCGGTCCGCAAATAACACCGTCCAAGAGGCTCTTAAAAAAACCACTTGAGGCACTCTCTTCTTCGGCCGACACGGCACCCATTGTGAAAATCAAAAACACACAAAAACATACCTTGAACACCTTATTTACAAAGCTCATAGCAATACACCAATCTTCATTTGAGTTTTAAAACTA
>CAIRTW010000078.1 GCA_903881585.1 uncultured Bacteroidota bacterium
TCAAGAAGCTGCTGGTGCAATGTTTTATTATCTTCCATTTGAATAATTTCGTTTGTTGTAAAAAAATATTTTGTGCGATAAACACTATACCTAGAGACGCCATGCATGGCGTCTCTACCATGCATATACTAACGTTTAGAGAACTGGAAGCTACGGCGTGCTTTCGCTTTACCAAATTTCTTGCGCTCTACAGAACGGCTGTCGCGGGTCATCAGGCCTTCTTTTTTCAAAGCAGGGCGATATTCCGGGTTCACTTCGCACAAAACACGGGCAATACCCATCTTTATAGCTTCGGCCTGGCCTTTCTGGCCACCACCCTGTACATTTACTACAATGTCGAAAGTGCTTTGCACGTCAATTGTTTTCAATGGCAGCTCTACCTGGTTTTGCAGGTACATGATCGGGAAGTACGCTTTGTAGTCCTTGTCATTAACCATGATATTACCGGTGCCTTTGTTCAGGTAAACACGAGCTACTGCTTCCTTACGGCGGCCAACGGCATTTTTCTGTTTTTCCATTTTATTTATTAATGGTTTGAATTTTTATAAAATTGTGTATGCCACATCTCCTCTCCCTCGGAGAGGCCGGGAGAGGCTTTTATTTCAGTTCTTTCGGTGCCTGTGCCTTATGCGGATGCTCAGCGCCTTCGTAAACGAAGAGCTTCTTGTACATTGCACGGCCAAGGCGGTTCTTAGGAAGCATGCCTTTTACGGCGCGCTCTATCATCAGGTTTGGGCGGCGGGCCTGCATTTCCTTTGCCATTTCTATTTTCTGGCCTCCTGGGTACATAGAATACGTCTGGTATTCCTTGTCTTCCATCTTGTTGCCGGTCAGTACTACCTTTGCAGAGTTGATTACAATAACGTAATCACCGCAATCGAAGTGGGGCGTGAAGTAAACCTTGTTCTTGCCGCGCAGTACGGAAGCTATCTTAGAGGTCATACGGCCAAGCGTCTGGTTGGTAGCGTCAACAACGTGCCAGTCGCGGGTAACGATCTTTTCGTTGGCAGATTGTGTTTTAAAACTTAAGTGTCTCATTACTAGATCAAAAATTAAAAATTAAAACTAAAAAATCCCTTTTACCGCTGCATCCTGCTTCTGCTATCTGCTGCTTATTTAAATTGGGAGTGCAAAAGTATAGTGATGAAATGGAAATGCCAAAAAATTTATTAAGAAATTTTATGGTAGCGTTACAACGTGTTGATTATCAATGTAAATATTGGCAAAAATAATTCAGAAAAGTAGTAAAACCAAACAATTCAGAAGGCGCAATTTCCCTCGCGTGCAAACAATTTGCTGCGCACAAAGACTTTGAGATACAGACTATCTGACTCATTCAGTCTCACCCGCTCCAAGCCTGCCCGCAGCAAAGCCAAAGGGGGAGTTCACAAACGAAGGAGCGTAGCTTGTGGGCAGAGGTCAAAAAAATACCCTCTTACACACTAAAAAAACAGCATAACACCATCTAAAGCGCCTGCTCATTAACTATCAAATAACAAATTGAACCTACATTATAAAATTGTTAAGGATTTTTCACAGAAAAGTTTGTTAATTCGGAATGTTGCTATAATTTCACCCCGAATTTCACCCTATTAGGGTTAAGTTTCAAATGGATTAAGCTATATTTTGTTAAAATTTTTTAGCGCTACAAAAAACAATAGTATGAAAAGAATTCTCTTACTAGTTACCTTGTTAGTTACTGTTGGACTGCGGGCTTTTGCTCAAACGCATACCGTAACCGGGAAAATCCTCGATGAGAACGGACAAGGGTACCCAGGGGCGGGTATAACCGTAAAAGGAACGCAGATAGGTACGGTTTCTGATGTGAACGGTGATTTTTCACTCGACGTACCAGATGGCAAGAATAGCTTCATTATACAGGCAGTAGGTTATGCTGCTCAAACCATTACGGAGAGCGGACAGGCCATCTCTGTAAAACTGAAGCCAACAGCTAAGAGCCTGGAAGGGGCTGTTGTAACAGCCCTTGGTATTAAAAGAGAAAAAAGAGAGCTTGGTTACAGCTCAACTACAGTAGATGCAGAAGACCTGACTGCCGGACAGAGCTCCAGTGCTATATCTGGCCTTGCGGGCAAAGTGGCGGGTGCAAACATTACCAGCACCACAGGCGGCCCCGGCGGCGATACACGTATAATATTAAGAGGTGAAAAATCGATCACAAAGGATAATAACGCACTGATAGTTATTGATGGGGTGATAATGAACAACTACGACCGTACCCAGGATGCGACCAACCTGTCCCAGATAGATTTCGGTAACAGTGCAAATGACATCGATCCTGAAGAAATAGAATCTGTTAACGTACTTCAGGGCCCTGCAGCTGCTGCCCTTTACGGCGCTGCCGGTGCTAATGGCGCCATAATGATCACAACAAAATCAGGTAAGCGTGCAACAGGTGGTGCGAAGAACAGCAAAATGGACGTTACGTTTAAATCTACTTATACTCAGTCCGATGTGTTGAAATACCCATCATATCAAACTGAATTCGGCCAGGGCGCTCCCGGTGTTGCAGATGACCGTCCGGATAACTTCAGCTGGGGTCCAAAATTTACCAACAATTTGCTGCCATGGGGCCAGATCATCGATGGCAAGCAGCAGGTAAAACCTTACTCTTCTCTCGGCGAGAATCCGGAGAAACAATTTTTCCAGCATGGTAAAGACCTTAATAACTTCGTATCTATCGCCGGTGGCACCGAATCTTCTACTTACTACCTTTCTTTAGATGCGATGAACAGCAGCGGTGTTATCCCGAATACCGGCAACAATCGCTATAGCATCCGTTTTAATGGTCATACCGATCTCGGCAATAATTTCTACTCAGAAATAAATGTAAACTATACCAACTCAAATGCCCGTGCAGCTGCTCAGGGCCAGTCAACAGGTGGTATTATGCAGAGTCTCCTGCAGATCCCGGTTGATGTTCCTATTTCACCGCTTAAAAATCTGAATAACAAGTTCAACTCGATGGACTATATTGATACGGCTGGTGTACACAGGTTCGGTTACTTTGGTGATTTTGCCGCAAACCCATACTGGATGGCGCAGAACTACAACAACACAAATAAGACAGACAAGGTGCTGGGTGATGTGAAAGTAGGCTACAAGAAAGGTGATTGGAATGTTTTCGACCGTGCGGGTGTAGATGCCACAAATGACCGTTCTTCTTATGAGACGCCGTATATAAGCACAGTAGCTACCGATCAGTCTACTTCTACTTACTACAACCAATACGGCTATACCAATAACGGAGGTTTCCAGCAAACTTTATACAGCGGCTTCCGTTTCTACAACGACCTTATCGGTACTTACAATCATGCGCTTAGTAACAATTTCGGTATTAATGTATTGTTGGGCAACAACACTACCTTGAGGGATGATAACACATCTGTAACTACGATCAGCGCCAAGACAGGCGGCCTTGTAATACCAGGGTTCTATAGCTTCACCAACAATGCAGGCCCGCTTACGGCTTCTAATACAGTTGTTGATTCCCGCACACAGTCGCTTTATGGCAGCCTTAAACTGAACTTCCAGAAAGAGATATTCCTGGAGCTTACTGCGCGCAACGACTGGTCCAGTACGCTTGACGTAAGCAAGTATAGCTATTTTTACCCTAGTGCAAACGCTTCATGGGTATTTACTGAAAGGATGAAGGGTGACTTCAAAGACAAGGTGCTTAACTATGGTAAGATTCGTGTCACAGGTGCCGGCGTAGGCTCTGATGCTCCTCCTTATGCTAACAACAAGGCGCTTTTCTACCAAAGCCCTGTCAGCAGTTCTTTCGGAACGATCACCACTCCGTTCAACAACGTTCCTACTTACCAGGTTGGTACCAATTTTGGTGCAAAGACATTGTCACCTGAGCGTACAAGTGAGTTTGAAGTTGGTACAGATCTTTCTTTCTTCAAAGACCGTATGAGTCTTTCATTCACTTATTACAACGATGTGACCCACTCCCTGATCACTTCTGTTCCTGTTCCTCCTAGCTCCGGCTACTTCTTTAATACCGTTAACGTAGGCGATATTAGCAACAAAGGAGAGGAGTTAAGCATCAGGGGCACACCAGTATCCACTAAATATGGCCTTAAATGGGACCTCTTTGGTACTTATACACACAATGTGAGCGATGTGGTAAGCCTTGCAGGCGGTGTTCAGCAGATCACAGTTGGCGGCTTCAATGGCATGGCAATAGTTGACGCGGTAGGCCATCCTTATGGTGCTTTCTACTCCAATGACATTACTTATGAGCAGGACCCTACTACCAAGCAGTGGCATGCCGTTGTAGATGCAGCGTCAGGTTTGCCCGTGCCTACTGCGAAGCCGCAGTTAAGGGGGTCTTTCCAGCCTAAATTCCAGGCATCATGGGGCACAGACCTGAGCTACAAGGGTTTGAAACTCCACATCCTGTTCACTACAAAACAAGGCGGTTTGTTCTACAGCCAGAACAAAGAGCTTATGGATTTCGTGGGCAGCGCTCAGGAAACATCAACCAACAACCGTAACCCATATGTTTGGCAGAACTCTGTTAATAACATAGCTCCAGCCGGTGCAGCGCCGATCTATGTTACAAATACCCAGAAATTCATCCCTTACAACTACTGGGTAACACAGGTAGGCCAGAACAATCTGGGTGCGCAAAACCTGGTTAATGCATCTTACATCAGGCTGCAGGAAGCTGCGCTGGGATACAAAATACCTAAGAAGTATTATCAAAAATCTCCGTTTGGCGGCCTTGAAGCTGGTGTTTTTGGCAACAACCTGCTTCTGTGGACTGCTAAGAGCAACAAATACGACGATCCTGAAGAAGGCAGTGCCGGCGCTACCCAGAATGGCCAGGGCTTCAACTTCAGCGCTACGCCTTCTTTGAGAAACTATGGTGCATACATTAAAGTTACTTTCTAAATCCGGTAAAAATTATTATTATGTCTATAAATAAAAAAATTACAATATTAGCTGTATTAGGCATCGCAATAGGTTTTTCTTCATGCAAGAAGTATCTCGATGTAAATGCTAACCCAAACGGTGCAGCTGTACCTACAGTTAAGACATTACTGCCGGCTGCGCAGCTTTATCTGGGCTCGGCCCAGGGAGTTGACCTCGAGATAGCGGGTTCTTTCTTTGCTCAATATTGGACGCAAAGCCCAGGTGCAAGCCAGTATCATAACCTGGATCAGTACGCTCCCGGTCAGGATGCATTTTCGACTGCATGGAGCAATCTGTATTCAGCTAACGAAAATTTTTTCCAGCTCTACAAGCTGGCTGATTCGCAGAAAGCTGCGCCGTATATGGCAATATCCCTGCTGATGCAGGCATATACATTCCAGTTGATCACTGATGGATGGGGTGATGTGCCCTTCACACAGGCGCTGAAAGGCCAGTATGCCGATGGTCATGTCGTAAATCCTAAGTATGATTCACAAATGGTGGTGTACAACGGTATCCTTGCTTATATTGACTCTGCAAACGTGCTGATCGCAAAGGGCGGCACAACGCCAGGCGCTGATGACCTTGTTTATGGTGGTGATATGGTTAAATGGCAGGAGTTCTCAAATACACTTGCGCTCCGTACCTATATGCGTATGAGCGAGATCAATCCTACTGCGGCGGCTAACGGTGTTGCTGCATTATATGCAAATGCAACAACAGCCGTATTTATTGGTAATGAAGCCGGTGATGATGCGGTTATTAAGTATGGTTTTAACGCGGCAAACAGTAATCCACTATATGCGGAAGAAACAGGGTTGCAAAATGTTCAGAATTTCGTAGGCAGCAACACTTGTATAGATAGTCTGGAATCAAACAATGACCCAAGGCTTTATTTGTTCTATGAACCTGTTTCTGGCTCAAGCTCTTTCGCCGGCCTTGCACAGGGTCTGTATAATGGTATTGCTTATACCGGCTATTCTTTCCCAACAGTATATGTTGCAGGTGATGCCCAGAATCTCAATAAAACAACTGCTTTTAACTCTGGCAATGCCCCGGTTAATTTTATTACCAGCTACGAAAGCATTTTCCTCCAGGCTGAAGCAGTTGCAAGAGGCTGGACTACTGGCGATGATCAGGCTTTATTTTATGCTGGTATAAACGCAAGTTTCAATTATTATGCTGCACAGCTGACAGATGTATATGGCACTCCGCTTACTTCCAGCATTGACAGTGATTACTTATACGGCACAGCTCTTGGTTCAGGGCCGGGTTACTGGACTGTCTATCCTGCTACAGGTTCTGTGCAGCAGAAGGTGCAGTTCATCATAACCCAGAAATGGTTTGCAATGTGCGGTAACCAGGGTTTTGAGGCATGGACAGAATGGCGTCGTACCGGTTATCCAAACTGGCTCACTTATTCTGTAAGCAGCATCATAGGTAATACATTCCCTAAGAGGCTTACTTACCCAAGTACCGAAAGCACTGTTAACTCTGCATTCCCCGGTTTGAAACCATTGACCCAGAAAGTTTGGTGGGATGCCGGTACTGGTGATCATTGATAACAGGATATTTATAAATGAAAATTAAATCTTCATAAAATGAAAAAAATAATAATATTATCTCTTTTATTGGCCGTTGGCTTTACTTCCTGCAAAAAAAATTATGGTGATTCGTCTGTTACAGTTACGGTATCGTATCCTACTATCACAATGACAGGAGCCCAGTATTACAGTATAGCTGTAAACGGGCCACTGCCTAGTATTGCAGCTACTGCATATGATTCATTTTACAATGAAAACTGTGCTGTGATCCTGGATCTTAGTACGCTGGATAATACTACTCCCGGCCTCTATGCTGTTACCGCTTCTGCGGCAAATAAGTATGGTTTTGTTGGGTATAAGACCGTATATGTTGGCGTAACCAACGAGCCTGCGTCTTTGGATATATCTGGTGTATATATCCGGAACGCAACTCCTGGCCGTGTTGCTAACGTTACCAAGCTGGCCACTGGCATGTTTATGACAGACAATGTAGGTGGTGTGGATATTACCGTTCCATCTACCGGCGCCTCTGTACCTGCTGTATTCGTAGTAACCAGCGATTCCACCATTGATTTTGGTTCGCAGCTCACCAATGCAGGTACACTTACCGCATCATCAGAGTCCCTGCTGCTTGTTGCCGGCGGCGGCACTGGTACCACACTGGCTTATGCACTTAGCCTCAGCGGTTTCGGTACGCAGGTTCGTACTTTTATCAAGCAATAATTCATTCATTTTACAATTATAGAGGCCGTCTCAAAAGCAATTTTGAGGCGGTTTTTCTTTTTGCTGTAAAACGAAGTTGTTCTTGGTTGTATTATCTGTTATAGTAGGTAATGAAAGCTGAGGGCTTAAAAAGTAGCTTTTTATGCTACTTTTTTCCTCA
>CAIRTW010000079.1 GCA_903881585.1 uncultured Bacteroidota bacterium
ATGTAAGGTGCTCCCCTTTTACTTTTATTCTATTGTAATCGTAACTTCTGATGTTTGTTTCAGCATTTCCAAATACATATCCCTTTGTAGTAACATAAGAATCGAATTCATCCCAACTCATTGAAACCATTTTTATCAATTCATTCAGTGTAAACTTTTGAGCGAAGGAATTAACTGATACCAATACCATAGCTATTATAATAATTGCCTTTTTCATGTAGTTGTTTTTATTTGTTATTCCACATTTTTGGAAGAAATACTATAGCAAAACCCAATATGATATATACAATAAACTCTGTATAACCATACCCATTAAAGACTCCAAGAAAGCCTGTGATTTTATCCTGTGAAATAATATCTCTATGTTTCAAAGACCCTATTTCATAATAATAGTAGCACTTCGGATAGAATGAGTAAAAGAACTTAGTACTGAATGGGTAAAATGAATTCTCATAGTTATTTTTATCACCACCATAGCAAAATAGTCCAAAATCATCTAATTGCGCATATGGTATATCCTTCTCATGTGATAATAAATCAATTTCCGCAGTAATATTTTGTCTTGCTTTATCAATAGAATCTGAAGAAGGATAGTCTTGTTCTGTACTGATCTTTCCTACTAGTTCATTGTTTCTCTCCTTTTGAAGTACACCCTTAATATGTGCAACATTTACAAATAATGCAAAGGCATTAATACAAATCCATACTATCAGAAATCTTCTTTGTTTCAGCGATATACTTTTCATTGCCTAGCCACCACCATCATGTACGGTGAGGATATAATCTGCTATTAAAGGATTCGATGAGTTCACTATCCCTGTAACCATTGGATTTTGGTCAGTCAGCGAGCTCAAGGTTACATTGTTGTCTGATGTCTGCGCAACCCAGCTGAAGCTGTAAGATCCCGATCCCCCTGCAAGGGTAACAGTAAATTGCGGCTCAGCTATATCTGCACCTAGCGTATGCGGTGCGCAGACTGAGTTTATATCCACATCTGCTATTCTTAACTCAGTAACAGACACGGTTGCCGTATTACTGGTGTAGTCTCCCGCGCTGCAGCCGGATGAAACCGTTACTATGCAATAAACTTTTTCAGCATCAGATGCTAACACATCGGTAAATGTATTGCTGCTGCCATAAGACACCAATGAATAATGCGCACCGCCATCAACACTTTTATACCATGAATAATTGGTGGCGCAGGAGCCACTATTTAAAGTAGCCGTAAAGGTTGGGAAGCCTCCCGAGCAGGTAGAAGGGGGAGTTGTAATATGGGCAATAACAGGCCCGCCGCCACAGTTTCCCCTTAACTGTGTACATAAATAGTTATTAATACCTTCGTTGGGATCAACAAGGCTTGGCTGATAATTTAAAATCGAAACATTGTAAGGGCTTGACGGGCCGGAACACGGTGATGAATAAATTATAGGCGTTGTACTGCCCGACATAAAAGTAGAATAGTCTAATGACGCACTGCTAACAAAAGCCAGTTGTGTGGCATACATGCCCGTAAGAGACGTTGTACTGATGGTATAACAAAAGGCAGTGTATTGCATATACATATCCCCGTTTTGGTCCAGTTCCAGGTCAGAGTAGCCATAAGGCAATGTTGATGTAGTGGTGGGTACCATGCTGATGGGCGTTACTGGTGCGCCCGTGGAGAGTGTAGCATATCCAAGGCCGCCAAGCAGGTTAAAGTTCGTAGAGCAGTCACCACCATAGTAAGTACCATCCACGAAAGAGAAGCAAAAAGTAAAATCCGGGAGTAATTCAAAACCAAATATCCGTTGGTGGCCGGCGACACCCGACAATATCGGCGCTTTATATACATATTCATCGCCGGTAGTAAAATCATACGTCTGCATAACATCCGACCTGTCTGAATACGCAGTTCCGGGCATATCATTTCCCAGGTATGCAAGTATCTGGTCAGTACCACCCGTTCCGTTTTTGACAAGAAATATCTTTGTTTTCGTTAAAACAGGCGGATATAGTGGAGATGCGGTAGAAATATTGCTCACGTTCGACGATGCATAACCGGCAGACGCTGCCGGGGGATAATAAGCAGGCAATGCACCGTTGGTGGGGAAATGCCATTTGCGCAGCGCTGTGGTGATGCTGCCCGTTGCTGTATTTTCCGCATCTACAGTATATACATCTCTTGAGTAATCATAGTTAGTTGGTCCGGCAACCACATTGAAGGAACATGCAAAATCCGTAGGGCCGTAAAAAAAATTATTTGTTGGCCAGTCATACGGAAAAGATGTTGTGGGAGGCGCACAATATGGGGGATCAAGCAATACATCCTGCACTATGTTGTACCACGATGAAGAGCTTACAGAGGTACTGCCCAGAAGCGACATGGTGACGTCTATTTCTATGCATCGGAGCACATAAGGTGAAGACCCCGAAAGAACCGCTGTAGACCAGAACACCAGGTAATACGCATTGCACTTGCCGGGTGCCGGGAAAGCCGTGATCTCTGATATAGAATAGCCTACATTAGTGTACACCGGCGTCGCCGAAGGGCAAAGTATATTATTGGTCAGCGTTTGTCCGTTAAACGGGTATATCTGTGTGCCCAAAGCATCTGCCGCATATATGCCGTCTGCATTTACCGAAAACAGCAGCCACCCCGCATTGTCGTAAATACTGTTCTTAAACATATCTACTACCGTAGCTGAGGATAATGTATTCAACGGGTCTTGTAATCCTACGCTGGAAAATGGAGTTGTTCCCGGCGGTGTGGTGCAGGACATTTGGTTGTTCACATTGCAGCCTGTGGTGGCAAATAGAGAAGGGTCGCCAAAAATGGTCCAGGCAGACGAGGCAGATTGCGCTACAGCCGGTAAAGCGGAACTAAAAAGCAGACTGGCAATTACTAAGAAGCGCGTCATGCCCCTGTTTGCAAAAAGTGGAATATTCGTGAAGAGGCATTTTAAAGTTTTTGGTTTCATAAGAAATAATTTTGAAGGTTTTAGAAATGTGTGGATCAGGATGCCCTGAACGGGCAAAAGCATAGCTACAGCCTGCTTCCGGGCAAAAATTTCGTGAACAATAAATAAGCTGCATAAAGTGCAGAAACGCACAGTGGAAAATGAAAAACTATGGGGCTTTTGTTTTATTCATAGGCGGTATTTTTTAAAAAGTGATTAAAGGTTACTTAACAACATTAATTATTCGATTCAGTGTACCTTGTGTACCGGTAGCGGACAAAAAATAAATTCCGGCAGGTTCGTCTAGCTGAATAATGGTGGGCATATTGCTGGCAATAGTGTATTCCTTTACTTTTTTACCAAGAGTATTGCTAATGATAATTTGTATTTGTTCCAATAAGTTTGAAGTAACATTCACTGTGAAAGCTCCTGCAGATGGATTAGGGTAAATTTTTAGTTTTTGCACAACTGTGGATTGTGTATTCACATTTTCCAGCCATCCAACGCGGCGTATGCGGTTGTTTCCAAAATCAGCAATATATACTGTGCCGGTATTGCTTACTGCCACTCCAATAGGAAGATTTATTTTACCGAGTGTTGCCAGTCCATTATCACCACTATATCCGTTTACACCTGTTCCTGCAATAGTGGTTATGATGCCATCGGTATTTACTTTTCGGATTCGGTCATTATAAGAATCGCCTATATATACATTTCCACCGCCATCCACAGCTATACCAAGTGGTCGGTTAATTTCAGCAGAATCTGCATTTATGTTATCGCCATTATATCCGGCTGTACCTATGCCTGCTATGGTAGTAATAACACCAGAAGCATTTATTTTGCGGATGCGGCTTTTCTCATATTCCACTATATAAATATTCCCACCGGCATCAAGCGCTACTCCGTTAGGTTCACATAATTCTGCGGCTGTCGCTGGGCCGCCATCTCCGGTAATGCCGATACATACACCAGTGCCTGCAATGCTGGTTATAATACCTGTAGTATCAATCTTGCGTATTCGGTTGTTATCAAAATCTGCTACATAAATATTACCCGACACATCAATTGCCATGCCGCATACATTATTAAATTCAGCAGCCGTTGCAGGAATGTTATCACCTGTGTATCCTAATGTTCCATTACCTGCAATAGTAGTAATTGTGCCGCCAATATCTATTTTACGAAGCCGGGCATTTCCGCCATCACCAAAATAGATATTGCCGTAAGCATCTAAGGCAATGCTGTAAGGATAATTTACTTGTGCGGCTGTAGCAGGGCCATTATCACCACTAAAGCCTAGAACACCAGTACCTGCAATAGTGGTGATAATGCCGTTTGTATCCACTTTGCGTACACGGTTGTTATTACGGTCTGCTATATACAGGTTACCTGCTGCATCAACTGCAATACCTGTAGGCTGGTATAATTTAGCAGCAGTTGCTAAGATATTATCAGCATTGTAGCCCATAGAGCTATCACCGGCAACTGTGGTAATGATCTGGGCGTGTGCAGCAAAAGAAAAAAGAAGAAATGTAAAAAGCAGTTTGTGTTTCATAGGTTTATCTTTTTAGTGTGTTATGATATAGGTATAAAAAGGATAAAATATTTGGTAAGTAGTTAATAAAAAAAAATGTTACATAAAGGTTGTGAATATTTTCTTAACCTGCAATGTCTAAAAAGCTCCAATCTTTAAGCTTTTAATCTCCCGGCTCTTCCCGCACACCCTCGCCCCGCCACAGAGGTTAGCATACATATACCTCACTCAACCACAAACCCTTATCCCCAAAATAATTTACATCATATACCACCCACAGCACATGATATCGCAAAAACGCACTATCATAAAACTTCGATTTTCTACCCTCATTTTTCTGTAAGACCTTTGTTCCAAAAAAGCCATTTTTACATCCGCTAAAGCTATTTTTTTCAATAGCCGTAGCTTCTTTTAGGAACCATAGCTTTAGCGAAAGTTACAGCGAAGGATATAGCGAAGGAGGACAGTGGCGGAGGATCGGCCAAAAAAGAGAAAAATAAATATTGCCCAAGGGATGCCCCACCCGGGGCGTAAATGGGGCAGAACGGGACATGGCCTAATACATAAACAGCTAAAAATAAACAACTTGTAATTTTAAAATGCCCCATATAAGATCCTTTTTTATTTATTGTAAATGGGACATTCAAAAGAAGAAAACAATTATTTCCCGCTGTTCGGAATTTGCAATTCCGAACCACATGGTCGGGGATTTGCAATCCCCATCGCCACGCGAGCCCAGTTACTCCTAACATTTTTTTCTCGCACATCCCAAAAAACCCGCTGTTCGGAATTTGCAATTCCGAACCACATGGTCGGGGATTTGCGATCCCATCGCCACGCGAGCCCAACAATAAAATTCCCTTATACCCATATTCCACCGCTTCCTGCCGCACCGCTTAATTTCGCACCTCACAATATCACTCACACTAAAAAACAAAAACAATGAGCCAGGAATTACTGATAAAAAATGTGCTGGACACATGGAACAGCAACATAGCGCGTACAGATGCGCTTTTCAACACCCTCAGCAATGAGCAGCTGGAAAACGAAGTAGCCCCCGGCCGCAACAGGGGTATCTACCTCCTGGGCCACCTCACCGCAGTGCACGATCGTATGCTGCCGCTCCTGGGCCTGGGCCAGCAGCTATACACCCACCTCGATGATACATTTATCACCAAACCCGATAAAGCCATCACCGATATGCCCTCCACAGAAGACCTCCGCGACAACTGGAAAGAAGTGAACGCAAAGCTTGCAGAGCAGTTCGCGACCATGCAGCCGGAAGACTGGTTCAAAAGGCACACATCGGTATCGGAAGAGGATTTTGCAAAGGAGCCCCACCGCAACCGACTGAACATTATGATCAGCCGCGCCAACCACCTGTCCTACCACCTCGGCCAGTTGGCTTTTCTGAAGAAATGAGTAATAAGGCCCCTTCAGGGGTTACCTGATCTATTTAAAGAATGCCCAATATGAGCCTGCAAAACTCATTCGACCTCACCCACCCCTTGGGGGAGGGCCGGGGTGGGGCTATTTTAACTTTTCTCTCTCTAAAAAACTCCGCTTTTTCCATATATTTGCCTCCCGTATGCGCATTCGCTTTAAAAATATATTATATCTGTCGCTCGTTGTAGTGCTGCTCGCATCATGCGGCGGGTTCGAGAAGATCCGCAAAAGCAGCGATGTGAACTACAAGCTCACAAAGGCCAACGAGTACTATGAGAACAAAGACTACCAGCACGCCAACCAGCTCTATAAAGAGCTGATGCCGGTAATGAAAAGCACCCGCAACTATGAGGCGATGTTCTATAAATACGCCTACACCTTCTACTACCTGAAGGATTATGTGGAAGCATCTTACTACTTCAAGAACTTCACCGAGTATTTCCCCATCAGCAAAGACGCGCAGGAATGTGAGTTTATGAGCGCTGTGTGCCTCTACAAGTACGCACCCAAGTACTCCCTGGACCAGACCAATACCATAAAATCCCTGGAAGCGCTGCAATCTTACGTAAACCGCTATCCCAAGTCGGATAAGATGGCGGAGGCCAATAAATACATAGAAGAATCGCGCAAAAAACTGGAGCTGAAACAGGCTGATGCCGCCAAGCTGTATTACAACATCAGCCAGTTCAAAGCAGCCACTGTGGCCTACCACAGCGTACTGCGCAACTACCCCGAATCACCCAATGCCGACCTCTACCAGTTCATGATCATGAAGTCCATGTTCAAGTTCGCCAAGATCAGCATTCCCGAAAAGCAGGACGAGCGCTATAGCAATGCCATCAGCGCCTACCGTGAATTAAAAGATTCTTATCCGCATTCTTCGTATCTTGCAGACGCGGACAAGCTATATACAGAAGCAGACAATAACTTAAAAAAATTACGCAATGAGCAACACAAATAGAAGATCAATGTCATTTAACGCGCTTATAGAAACGCGTGACGTGATAGCGCTGAAAGAAAAAACAGGCAATCTCTACGAATCTATAGTAGTTATTTCCCGCCGTTCGAACCAGATATGTGTAACCATGAAGGAAGAGCTTCACCGCAAGCTCGATGAGTTTACCGTGCATGGCGACAACCTGGAAGAAGTGCATGAGAACAAAGAGCAGATAGAAATATCGCGCATTTACGAGCGCATGGCCAATGCACCATTGCAGGCTATAGCCGAGTTCAACGAAGACCAGATCTACTACCGCAAGAAATAAGCGTAGCAGCAAACCATATAAAAAGAGAAGCTCTGATATAGGGCTTCTCTTTTTTCGCTTACGTCAGCTATCAGATTCCCCATACCCCTATTATCTGCTCACTATGGGTTTTGCTCTTCACCTTATCTATGATATGGTCTATTTTCCCTTTTTCATTGATCAGGAATGTGGTTCGCAACACCCCCATGTAGGTATGCCCGAATAAGGTTTTCTCAGCCCATACGCCATAGTCGTTCACCATTTTATGTCCCGTATCTGCCAGCAAGGTAAACGGCAGCGAATACTTCTTCTCAAATTTCTTGTGGCTCTTCTCATCATCAGGGCTCACCCCCAGCACCACTATACCTTTCTGTTTCAGTGCTGCATAGTTGTCCCGTATGTTGCATGCCTCCTTAGTGCAGGTCTCGGTATCATCCTGCGGATAGAAGTACAGCACCACCTTCTGGCCCGCATAGTCCTTCAGTGACCTCACCACGCCATCCTGGTCAGTAGTCTTAAAAGCCGGTGCCTTATCTCCTTGTTTTAGTGTCATGGTTTCTAGCAAAGGTACAATCGTATTTCTCGCAAAGTGTAAGGATCTCTCGCAAAGACGCAAAGCTCGCAATTCACTCATTTCGTTTTTAAGACCGCCAAGCGCGAGTGAGTTAAACTAACTGATTATTACTACAAATTATTTACGATTCTTGTCATTCCATTTTTAATCAGTTCTTCATTGAAATTTATAAGCAAGCCTAGCTTCAAGTTGGTCATCCTCAAATAAGTCAACAATGTTTTTGGGTGTACCGGGTTAATTGCTTCAATTGACTCCAACTCAACAATAACTTTATTCTCCACAAGAATGTCTGCACGAAAACCAACGTCCATTTTCAAATCATCCCAATATACAGGTATCTGCTTTTGTCTTTCTGTCTGCAAGTTAAGTTTCACAAGCTCATGAACCATTATCTCTTCATAAACAGATTCCAGCAATCCTGGCCCAATCTTGGAGTGGATCTGGAAGGCAATATTGACAATAATTTTGGCAAGCTCGTTTTCCGTCATTGTAAGATTTTTACCAAATAACTATTTAGATCATCTCATTCGCACTTGGCGACCTTTAAAACACAACGCTTACGCAAGATGGGCGCGCCTTTGCGCCTTTGCGAGAGACCCCTATTTCGTGAAATTCAAATTATAGGTAGCCTCATTCCCACTCTCATCTTCCGCGTTAAACACCAGCTTATGTTTCCCTTTCGCACAGCGCTCATCAAATTTATAAAAGAAGCTGCTACCATGCTGTTCAAAGCATATCCACTTGCCGTCCAGGTAGCCACCGTAGCTCTTTACAGAAGTCGCACCGTCCCTTACCTCAAATGTTATCTGCTTCGCCTTGCTGAGGTTGGCCCCATTCTTTTGCAACGACTTGATGACCGGCGCAGTAGTATCTATATCCAGCCAGTAAGTGCCGAAGTTGCGCACCTTGGCTTTATACCACCCATTCTCACTAAATGCTGCAGCCCGCCCGTCTTCATCTTTATCATCGCTGTACATCATCACAACTTTACTCCGCAGGTCGAACGGTATTGTCTTGTTGGGCTTTATTTGCAGGTCGAAATAGTGGTGGATGGGCACGTAGGAATGATGGAGCTGAAATCTATCTGAGTAAACAGGGGCTCTGTCAACATCCCTGGCTTGAGATTTTTTGTCGATCATCTCTGGGTAATTGTCGCCTTTAAACTCAAAGTAAATGTCATCGTACAATTGTTTGTCATCCAGTGAAAATTTTATATTCGTGCTGTGAAACTCATTGGGCTTGTTCGCATAAAAAGGAATCCGGTCATCTGTTACCGCCACTTCATTACTTACCGTTGGTCTTGCATAGAACAGTATGGTACTTGTATTCCCTTTATCATCCTCCAGAACAATATTTATTTTGTGCGCCTTGCTGCGGTCTTTAAAGTCCAGCCGACCCTGATTATTATTAAGATTGCTAAATATCGCATCCAAATGATTGCCTGGCAATTTGAAAAGGCATTGCACCCATTTATGGTTTAATTCTTTAGTTTTATAATCGGCATAGGCATTTATGTAGCGTGTTTCATCATAGCCTATATTATCAAGAGTTACCTGTACCTGAAGGCTGTCATCCATGTATAGTTTGGCAGTATAAAAAGCAATGGTATTGTCGCTGCCGTTCATGTAGTCATCTACATTTACACCAATACCGATAACTCCAACTGGCGCTTGCACTGTATCTCTATTTATCGCAAATATTTTTTCGCCCGTTTTTACGGGTTTGTATATAGCTCCTGCTTTTGCCAGTGAAAGGGCCACCGAATTTTCCGTATAAACATCACCCTCATACAGCACTACTTCCACAGGCACAGGCGCTACATTATCAATAATCGGCAACCCAAATAATTCAGGGTTCAGCGGGTGCTCCGTCTTTGTATTCCTGATCTCAAAGTGCAGGTGTGGCGCGGTTGAGGCTCCTGTATTGCCGCTCCAGGCTATCTGGTCCCCCTTCTTCACCGGGAACTGGTCTGGAGACAGCTGTATATCCACATCCCAGTGCTTTTTCTCGTACTGTTCCTTCTTCAGGTATTTCTGCAGGGCGGGTACAAAATCATTCAGGTGGGCATAGAGCGTGGTATAGCCATTGGGGTGCGTAATGTATAGCCCATGACCGAAGCCCCCCTTCTCCATCTTAATGCGCGAGATGTACCCATCAGCCGCGGCATGTACTGATTCATTTTCTTTGCCCAGTGTCTTTATATCCACGCCGCTATGAAAATGCCCCGGCCTGCACTCTCCAAAATTGCCCGCAAGGAATATGGGTATGTCCAGCGGGTTGCGGAAATAGTTCTGCGGATAATCAGGTTTTTGCTGACCCGATGCAAAAAAAGGAAGTAACAAAAAGAAAGTGTATGCTATCTGCTTCATTGCTGTGTGATGTCATACAAAGATATAATTATCCTTTCCCTTCAGCTTCACTTTTGATCACAGCATTTCGTTGTTTCAGAAAGTGCGTCATATACCGCTTCAGAACAATCATATCAAACAGCTTACCCAGAAGACCGAACGGCGTTTCATACCTGAAAACATCCGTCATCGCTGTTGGCCCATCTTTATTTTCAAAATAGTGCTGGTGATACAAACTTTTGAAAGCTCCTTTCACCATCTCATCACTGAAAAAATATGGCGCGTCCATTTCTCCTATCTTGCTTGTAAGCCTTTGCCTGATACCAAAGTGCACCGCTTCCCACGTCACAGTTTCACCCAGTTCTATAAGCCCGGTAGTACGGCCCGCTATTGCTTTCTCCTGTGTATTACCTGTAGATCGCAAGTGCAGGTCTATGCTCCTGGAAAGATCGAAACACTGCTCTATCGGCGCGTCTATGAATGTGGTTAGTTTTATCGTGGTCATTGTTGCTTTTCAAATATGGTCGATGCTACAAATCCATCCAGGAACATCTTTTGTGTCCTTATTTTATACTCATGCTCAGAAAAGCAAATCTCGGTGCCAGGCAGCGCAGAAGCTTCGATACCGCAACTCACGCTGAAAAAAAAGTACATCACCTTCAGCAATAGTTTTTGCCAAAAAATATCTGTTTTCTGAAAATCGCAAAACAGCCATCTGCCTTGCGGCGCAAGGTTCTTATCCAGTTGCACGAAAACCTTTCGCATGCCGCTTTCCGTAAAATTATCGAATAAAAAAGGAGTGAGTACTACATCATAAACCTCTGTAGTATCTATTGCTTCTATTGTTGCTGCGATGAATGTTATGCTATTATCGCCCAAATTCCGTTTACGTGCGATGGCAATCATTTTCGGGGATGCATCAATATAAGTAATGGTAAGCCCTGTAGAATGGATCTTGGCTATTTCTTCGAGCACCCACCCGGTACCGCCGCCAACGATCAGTACACGCGAATCAGTGGGAATATCCTTTACGAGAAATTGCTGGGCTTTCACCAGCGTCTGGCCATAAACGAGCCGAGAGAGACGGTCATAAAACCAGGCTATGCTATCGTAATTGCGCTTCAATCGGGAATAGTTCTGCACAAAAGTAGATACTATCTGAACGATAACCGCAATGTCACATAACTCATTCGACCTCACCCTCCCTTTTGGGGTTCGCGCCAGCGAAGGAACGTAGCTCGCGGGGAGGGGCTACCTGTTAAAGATCGTACACTTCAGCTGAAACTGCAGGTAGTTGCGGTCTATGTATTTATTCACCGGGTTTATAAAGTCATTCATTCCCTTACGGTATGATATTCCGGCTTTAATTTTTTTGGTCAGTGAATATTCCGTTTTCCCAACAAACCCTATGTCAAATATCGGGGCTACCTGGATATTCCCACGGTCCACACTGGATGTTGCCGGCCTGTTGTCCACCAGCATCTGCTGAAAATCCGGGCCCAGCGCCACCGACATCCGGCTGATGATCTTGTAACCTATGCTGGGGCTCACCTGGGCGTAGGAAAGATTGTAGTTCTGTTCCTGTGTTTCAATGCTTCCCTGCGGAGCGCTCACGGCGGCCGCCTTGCTCGCTTCTGCAGCAGAGTTTCTGGCAGCTGTATGTCTTGCTGCCGCGCCACTCTTACCCGCTGAAGGCACCCATACTTCTGTTGATTGTGAATTACTGCTGGTTGCAAAGTCCACATCGCTTTCTATATACACCTTGGTATTCAGCATTCTCCTGAACGTTGCACCGGCCATGTAACCACTGTTCTGGTTGCCGTGGTTATATCCGCCAGTCAGAATGATCGAAACCTTTGGCGCTTTCACGGGCGCCTCTTCCTCTGGCATAAATGTGTTATACCCCTCTCTTACGGCTACTTTTTCTTCTTTTTTGATCTTAGCAACTGGCATATCCTTATTGCCTGTGGCAAAATTGAAATTATCTGTCTTTGCCGCAACAGGGGCCGCCGGGCTGGTATTCAGCACTACATGAAACCAGTCACTTGTCTTATCAGGTATGCTGCTATGTTGCTTGTGCTTACTGTTCGTTGCGCTGGCATACAGCTCCTCTTTGTGCACAGGAGTTTCTGCGGTTGTTACCAGCTGGTTTTGCATAGGCTTATCTATGGGCGCGACAAACTGTTTTGTTTGCACGATCGCGGTACCTGAACCGGCGCTTGCCGGTACATTTTGGCGTATCATTGGCGCTATGCCCACGGCAAGGGCTACTGATGCGGCCATGCCGGCCAGCGGCACCCACCACCACATCATTATACTGCGTTTCTGCGCACGGCCGTCCAACTTCTCTGCGAGCTGGTCCCAATTTTTGGGATCGTACGCAAAGTCGTTCTGGTCAAATTTTTGCCTGACCAGTTCGTCAAATTCTTTTGGCTTCATACGTCACTTTTTGTTGTTCACTTTTTATTATTTTTTTCTGCAGCATATTCCTCGCCTGGTGCACATGCCAGTGAGAAGTGCCTTCACTTATATCCAGTTGTTTCGAAATTTCCTTATGGTTGTAACCATCAAACACAAACAGGTTGAATACAGTCCGTGTCATTGTTGGCAGTAACTGTATCACTTTCACCATTTCCCTGAAATCCATATTCTCAATTGCATCGTTGCTCACCGACAAATTGCTTTCTTCTGCTGGTATAGAATTTACATGCATGATCATTTCTTCCTTCAGCGCTGTATTCCTCAGGTAGTCCAGGCAGGTATTCACCATTATGCGCTGCATCCATCCCTCAAAAGAACCTGCGTTCTTAAATTGATCTACCTGGCCAAATATTTTGAGGAAACCATCATTTAGCAGCTGCTCTGCATCTTCCATGCTCCTGGCATACCTTGCGCATACCTTCAGAAACGGACTATAGTATGCCCTGTACAGGTGTTCCTGTATCGCCCGGTCTTTTTTCCGGCACCCTGCTATGATTTCCTGTTCAGAATATGCGGGCATAAGATGAGGTAAGTCGCCGCTGACCACAAGGGTGAGCCGGGACATTAACAATAGTAAGTTACTGATCTTTTTTCATTATCTTTTTTTATAAGTGCATCTTCACACCGGTTTTTCTTTAGTTAATTGATAGTGTTTCAGGGGCTGCCCGTATTGCCGGCCTTTTTCCTTTATTTTTTCATTGATAGCAGTTAAAAGATTTTGAGGGCTTCAGAAAAACAGGAAATGCGCCTTTCGCTGTGTTCAAATGATACACCCTAATATAATAGACGAGAAACCGGGGAGAAATCTTGGGTTACTAAGGAAATAATTTTTCACCTTTAACAAATTGAATATTTGTAAACTGTATAAATGTAAATTCCTCAATCATATAGAAAATACGATTGAGGAATTGTATCGGACATAACCGATTGAAAAAATTTAATTTCCTTACAGCTTCACAAACTTCTGTTCCCTTGTCCCTTTATCCCCACTGAGCGTGATATAATACACACCATCAGGTAATGTTTTTATATCTACTGTCGTCTGTGCTGAATTTATCTGCTGTCTCACCATCTGTTGGCCGATGCTATTTGTAATGGTAAACAGGCTGTATGCCCCGGCATTCATTATTATTGTCAGCTCATCAGTGGCGGGGTTGGGAAAGATATGCACCGAAGGACTTGACCCCGGCATATCAATTTCCGTTGTGCTCAAGATCCTGGCGGCGTTAGACGAAACAATATACGCCTCTGATGTAACTCTCGCACTTGGTGAACAAGCGCTGGCCATCACTGAATTAACTTCATACAACAACGCTCCCGAGGGTGGGGTTGCATCGGTATAAGACGTAACTGTGTTGGCAACCGATGCAATATTAACATAAGGCGCACCACCTGCACTCCGCATTATATTTTGCGTTGTCACCGCAGCCCCAACATATGTATTCCAGCTAAGATTGATCACACCGCCAACCCCAAGATTTGCTGAAAGGTGCACAGTTGTATGGATAGTGCTTGAATCCAATGGAGTTTCGCTGCCACATGAATCGATAGCCGTAAGCTGGTAACTGTAGCTTTGTAATACCGGATAAGATCCTGTATCTAAGTAGGTGCTGAACACATTAGATTCCTGGCTGTCGATCTTTACAAATATGCTCGACGAATTTTCCCTGTATATATTGAACTGCTCAATATGGTTAGGGGTAAATTGGCTCCATACCACCAGATTTTTACCAGATGCGGAGTCAACGGTCACCACGCATATTTGCGGTACCTGCAGCCCATCAACCATTACAGAAGTTGTTGCCGCACACCCTGCCACTTCATATGTGACGGTAGCAGTACCGGCGGCAATGCCACTTAAATTTCCGGTAGAGACAATGGACGCAACAGTGCCGGGGCTACAGCTCCAGACGCCTCCGGGTGTAGCATCGTTCATTGTTACTGCAGCGCCTGTGCATACAGTACCTGGGCCGGTAACAGCAGCAGGTAGGGTTGCATTTACCGTAACCATTAAAAATGCGTAGCAACCCGTGGCCAAAGAATAGGTTATATCTGCGGTGCCGGAAGAAATCCCCGTTACCACTCCTGTCGAAGAGCCAACCGTTGCTGTTCCCGCAGAACCGCTGCTCCAAGTACCGCCCGGTGAGGTATCGCTTAGTGTTACAGCAGAACCTACGCATACAATGCCCGTACCTGAAATTGCCGACGGAACAGCATTGACCGTAATCAGCTGTTTGGCCATACAGGCATTTGCATCCGTATAGGTAATAGCCGCTGTGCCGGCCGCTACACCGGTTACCGTTCCGCTTCCAGAGCCCACTGTTGCAATTGATGTACTACCGCTTACCCAGGTACCTCCGGTTGGTGATGGAGTCAATGTAATGCTGCTTCCCGCGCATAACGAAGACGCCCCGCTAACCGTGGGCAAAGCATTAACCGTAACCACAATTGTTGCAGTTCCGCAGCTATTTGTATAAGTGATAGTTGCAGTTCCGGATGTGACCCCGGTGACTATTCCGGTCAATGACCCTACAGAAGCTGTTCCCGCAGGGCTGCTGCTCCATGTGCCGCCTGTTATGGCGTCACTTAGCGCTATGGCTGAACCTATACAAACACTGCCAGAACCAATGATGGAGGTAGGCGCTACTTTTACATTTACAGTACAAATAGCAGAGGCCGCACAACCACCCGTTGATACGGATACACTATATAAATTCACTCCGGCAGTTGTAGGTGTGATAGTTGTAGTGCCGCAGGAGCTGCACGACAGTCCGCCAGCACCCGAAATACCCGTCCAGGTATAAGAGGCGGCTGTACCGGGACCGGAAAGGACGATATTATCTACTGCCCAGTAGTAACCGAAAGTAGAGCTATAATACCACCTCAGCATAACGGAAGGCTGGCCAAGGGCACCGGCTGGCAGGGAATAAGTCTTTTGTGGTGTTCCGGCAGTAAATAGGGTTGCAGAAAAAGACCCGCCAGAGTTGACTGATGCGCCCACATAATTCCCGGAAACAGCGGCCCAAGTACTGCCCCCGTTCAGAGAATAGTCAACCTGTACATTATGATCGCCGGTGCTGTAATACTCATAACTTTCATTGTATGTAAGAGTTGCCGAAGACATACCGGAAGTAGAAAATACAGGAGACCTGAATTCCGTAGTGGTTAACCCATTGAGGTCACCAGGTGCACCCTCCATATAAACGGAACCATCACCGGCGACAGAACTTTGATAACCATTGGGGTTCGTTCTCTGGAAATACGAAGCAGTATTACCTGCGGTATTTACAATAGTCCACGTGCCGCCAACCGCACCCGTAAGACCTGTATTAAAATTCTGGCTTAGCAACACCGTTCCCACCCCGCCGCCGCCTGCAGTAAAGGCACTGCCGGTGCCCAGGCACACAGTGGCAGAGGGCGGCGTTATGGTAACCGTCCCCGGGCTTGGGTTTACACTGATCGTAAGAGTGGCAGCGCAGCCGCCGGCAATGTAGCTAATGTTTGATACCCCTGCGGAAATGCCGGTAACTATACCTGTCAACGAGCCCGCTGTGGCTATACCGGCACTTCCGGAGCTCCAAGTGCCGCCGCTGGTCACATCACTCAAAGTTATCGCTGATCCGGCACAAACACTGGTTGGGCCGCTTATCGCCCCAGGCGATGAAACCACGGTGATCATCGTTGCTACCGAAAAACCACAGGAATTGGCGTAGCTAATAGTAACAGTACCCGTACTCACCGGTGTAACAACACCTGTTGTGCTGCCTATTGTTGCTACCGCCGTATTACTGCTGCTCCATGTGCCACCAGAAAGACTGTCGCTTAACGTTATTGTTGAACCCATGCAAACACTGGCTGGGCCTGAAATAACCGGAGGCATACCGTTTACTGTCACCACCTGTGTCGCAATGCAACCAGCAGCGAGATTATAAGTAATAGCAGCAGTGCCGGTTGCGACGCCCGTTACAACTCCGCTTGCAGAGCCAACAGTTGCAATTGATGTACTTCCGCTTACCCAAGTGCCGCCGGTTGGCGAAGATGTTAATGTAATACTGCTTCCAGGGCATACAGGGGACGCCCCGCTGACTACAGGCCCGGCACTAACGGTAACCGCTATAGTTGTTGTTGCGCAGCCATTTGAATAAGTGATAATTACCGTTCCTGATGTGATGCCGGTTACTACCCCTGTCGATGAGTCCACTATAGCTGTTGCAGGTGCGCTGCTGCTCCACGCACCGCCGGTTGTAGCATCTGTTAATGCTGTAGTATTCGCAGTGCAAATTGTTGTTAGTCCGGATATCGCCGCAATCGATGTTGCATTGACCGTGAGAAGAAAAGTAAAAACGGAGGGCCCCGGCGCCAAGTAGGTAATGGTAGCCGTTCCCGCAATAACACCGGTAACAATACCGGTAACGGAACCTATCGTAGCAACTGATACATTGCTGCTGCTCCAGGAACCGCCGGTTAGCGTGTTACTCAAAGTTATTGTTGATCCTGCACACACAGTTGGTGGACCTGTGATGCCGGGTAACACAATTATGATACTTCCGTTACCAGCGACGGCGCCATCATTGTAAACAACGGCACTTACGGTATTAGTCCCTATCGTCGCTGCCAGCGATGAGCCGCCACAAGCGCCGCCGGAATACGCTCCGCCTGCCCCGTAATAGCCGCCGCCGCCGCCGCCGCCATAATAACTGTTATACCCGCTGCCCCCAAAACCCAAACCACCGCTGCTTCCTGCTCCGAACGTTCCCGTACCACCCGCGCCGCCCGCAGCAAGTGTGCCCGGGCCGCCATCCACAACTGTCCAGGACGCACCATGAGCCCTGCGCCCCTTTCCGCCGCCAGTACTCGCACCCAGAGCATCATGCCCGCCAACACCGCCATTCCCTGCACCCTCGGTTGTTGCTCCACCTCCGCCACCTGCGGTGATGATCCGTGTTGTCAGATCCGCAGTGCCAGAACCCGCTGTGGTCCGTATATCACTTGCCCCGCCGCCACCAGCACCATCTTCGCCGAAAACGCCACCAGACCCATTGCCGCCTGTTGCGCCGCCGCCCGAGTTTGACCCTCCCTCCGGTACTGTTATACAGCTACTACATCCATCCGTTCCTTTTCCGCCTACATACAGTTGCAAAACCTGCCCCGGGGTCACTGCTATTGTGGCCGAAACGCTGCCACCGGCGCCGCCCTGCCCGCTACTTGTTATACTTGATCCGTCTCCGCCTTGCGCACCATTTACCACGGCATTAATTGAAGTGCAGCCGGCAGGAACCGTAAACGTTTGCAAACTTCCTGTATAAGCATAGACTACATTAGACGAGCAAGAACCGATAGTAGTTGTTGACCCGGTTGCTGTGCTGGTACCGCCAGCGGCACTGGCGGTACTCATTGTCCAGTTCGTGGCAGTGTTACCCATGGCCGCAATATTTAGTACATGGCCGGGAGCAGCTGTACCAGCGAAGGTTGCAGTAATGAATAAATAATTCACCGTACCTGCTCCTAATGTGTAATAATAAGGCGAAGCGGTAATAGAAGATAAAAGGGTGTGGATACCGGCGCCGGCATTTGTTATAGTTGCCATGTATGTGGCCCCGGTAAGTGTGTTGCTGCTATTTGCCCAAACGGTGTAGCCTGTAATATCGGCGGCAGCAGCAGCGGTACCTGATGTCGTAAATGTTATGTTTTCAATATTATTCGCAGTGGTGCCTTCAGTCATTTGTATGGTATAAACCACTACACCCGCCATTCCGGGGCATGTGGTAACTACATTCCCGCCGCCCGCAACAGACAGTGTATTAGCTGCTATCGCATGAGTATTGAAGTAGCTTGTGCACAGCAAAATCAGCAACAAACCGAAATAATTCTTTGATAAAAAGCTAGTACTCATCATAGGTATAATTTTAAAAATCGATCATGGTGTTTAAAATGATAAGGCAATCAAATTACATTACCAAAAATGTAAATCTACACACAATAATTTGTAAAAATCTACAAGATGTGTTAACGCCTATTAACAAAAAATAAAAACCGTCCCGGAATATCCAGGACGGTTTCAATATCATTGAGTTTTGTTCTTTATTTTACTTCAGCACACAGCTTCTTGAAGGACTCCGGCTCATTCATAGCCAGGTCTGCAAGCACTTTGCGGTTCAGGTCAATGCCTTTTGCTGCAAGTTTGCCTATGAACTGTGAATAGCTCATGCCTTCTTCACGCACAGCTGCGTTGATACGCACGATCCACAAAGAACGGTAGTCGCGCTTTTTCAGCTTACGGCCTACGAATTTATAGCCCTGGCCTTTCTCCAGTACGTTTTTGGCAACGGTATATACGTTTTTACGCTTACCATAGAAGCCTTTCGCTTCTTTCAGTATCTTCTTTCTTCTCGCGCGTGATGCAACTGCATTTACGGAACGTGGCATAACTTATAAAATTTAGAAAATTCAAAAACCAAATTCCAAAAGGAATACCTGGTTATGATCTATTAATAAAAAATTATTTCAAAAAATTCACTTCTTCCAGATCCATCCTTGGATTTTGGAATTTCAATTTTGGGGTTTAACCAATTACCAGCATACGCTTTACAAGGCGTGCGTTGGTAGGGTGTACCAGGCCATGTATGCGCAGACCGCGTTTACGCGATTTTGATTTTTTGGTCAGCAGATGGCTCTTAAAAGCCTTATACCTGCGGATCTTGCCCGTACCTGTAACCCTGAATGTCTTCTTTGCACGTGAGTGCGTCTTTATCTTTGGCATTGTATTCAAAATTTGGGATGGCAAAGGTAGTGAAAAATATCTATTGAATACAGAAAAACCAATATTTTTATTTTTACTGCCTGCAAATTTACAAACCGCCGCATATTAATACCTCCATTTTTGCGTTATTTCAAAGCTGGGCTCATATTCTTAGCCCGGTTTGCAGATACCATGGAAGCAAATACACCTAAACGATTGCTTTTTACCTTTTACTTTTTACTTTTGACTTAATATGGCTGTACTACGATTCAGAGTTTTTTGGGAAG
>CAIRTW010000080.1 GCA_903881585.1 uncultured Bacteroidota bacterium
CTCTGGCGTACAGAGGCAATTAGAAGTTGGCAACTCATTTGTAATCTCGTTACAGCTGTTTACGGTAATTTATTGTCTCAAAAAATGAAATCGACTTTTTGAGGTGCGACTACATAATCTAAGTTAAAGAATTTTTTCGCTTCGGGGCATAGCGAAAAAGAATATGTAGCTACTTTTTATAAAAAAGCCTGCATATTTATTTGTTCGATTGAAAATTATTTCACAAACAAGGGGCTAATAAAATTTTGTGAGATACGGATACCGTTCTTCGTAAAGTTTCTTCACTTTGGTGAGTATTGTATTCCGCAAAACATCCAGGTTACGGCGTTGCGTGGCCGAAACAAATATCGCAGAGTTGTTGGTGAGCAGCTGCCAGCGGGCCTCGAGTTGTGCTATCAGGTCCTTCTTTACTTCTTCGTCCAGCCAGGGATCGAAGACCTGTTGTTCATACAGGTCCATCTTATTGAAGATCGTAAGTACTGGCTTATCGAAAGCTCCTATCTCCTGCAGGGTTTTATTCACTACGCCCATTTGTTCTTCATATCCATGGTGGGAAATGTCTACCACATGCAGCAGGCAGTCGGCTTCGCGCACTTCATCCAGTGTGCTTTTGAAACTCTCTACAAGGTGATGGGGCAGTTTGCGGATGAAGCCTACAGTATCGCTGAGCAGGAAAGGGGAGTGCTCAAACACTACTTTTCTTGTGGTGGTATCGAGTGTCGCAAAGAGCTTGTTCTCTGCAAATACATCGGCCTTGCTGAGTGCATTCATGAGGGTGCTCTTGCCTACATTGGTGTAGCCTACAAGCGCCACTCTTATATATTCACCGCGCTCTTTGCGCTGGGTCATCGCCTGCTTATCTATCTCTCCCAGCCTTTTGCGCAGCAGCGCTATCTTGTCTTTTACTATACGGCGGTCGGTTTCGATTTCTGTTTCACCTGGCCCCCGGCTGCCAATGCCGCCACCCTGTCGTTCCAGGTGTTTCCACATCCCTTTAAGGCGGGGCAGCAGGTATTGGTATTGTGCCAGTTCCACCTGCACTTTTGCCGATGCGGTCTTTGCCCGGCTGGCGAAAATATCCAGTATCAGGTCGCTGCGGTCTATGACCTTGACACCGACTTCATCTGCTATATTGCCTATCTGTGAGCCGGTAAGCTCATCATCAAATATTACGAGCGACACACCCTTGGCTTTTACGTATTCCTTTATCTCTTCCAGTTTGCCTTTGCCCACAAATGTTTTGCTATCGGGCTTGGGCAGTTTCTGCATAAAAGTTTTCACAGTAACCGCGCCTGCGGTCTCTGCAAGAAATTCCAACTCCAGGAGATACTCCTTTACGTGTATCTCCGTCTGCTCCTTGTATATGAGCCCCACCAGCACTGCTTTCTCCTGGTCTTGTATTTTATTTTGTTTATCGAGCACTTTGTAAAAATAGTCTAAAGTATTAAGTAGAAAGTATTAAGTCTAAAGTCTAAAGTAATAAGTCTAAAGCTGCGGATAAATAATTCTGAACAACCCAGGTGTGCGCACCGCTTATACCTTTTTATATGAAGGGTCCAATGTTCTCGGCAGAAAATATCCTTTTATGCAGTTCGGATTGCGGATACATATCTGTACATGGTTCTTCTCTTTAAACCCGGCATTGTGATATAGCTCTTCTCCCTCCCAGAATACGCCTCTTACAGAATCGAAAGAAAGAGGGAGCATCTTATCGTGCAGACTCTCAATGACTAAGCAATCTAAATCCCTTAATAATAAGTCTCGGGTATTTTTTCCTGTTTTGTTTACCGGCAATTTCATTCCCAATGTCTGAGAGGAAATTTCAAGTTTTTTATAACTCTCTTTTACCAGTTCAAGGTTTTCGCTATCCATTAAATCCAGGCATTCTCCTAAATCGATAATTGCTCCTAAAACAGCGGGATTGGTAATAGGAGATTTAGCAGGCCGGGGATTAATTTTCAATTCCTCTGCAAACTGCCAGGCCCTTTTAAGGTTGTTTTCCCAGAAGTAAATACCACTGCCGAGCCAATCATATTCATTTTCACTTGGAGTTAATTCTGTTTTCCTATTCAGTACATTATCGCATACTTCCTGGTCGCAACCGTGAAAGCCAAATATTAGCCCTGGCTTGGTTGAATACATAGTCCAAAATCTTTATATTTTTTTCTCAGATTGCCCTTAGGCGTTAAGATACCCAATTCTACAAGGTGCTTTTTGGCGGCTTCTTTAGAGTTTTTTACTTCTTCCTGCTCCTTCTTTATTTGCTTCATTAAAGCACTATATTCTTTTTGCTCCATAAAACTGATTATTAAAATTCAATCAAAACGACCTATACAAAGGTAATTAAATTTCCTCATAACAGCCTTTCCTGCTCTCTCAGCCACCGTTCCGGTATTTCGTCGTTGCTGGCTACGAGGTAGTCGTTGTATGAGCAGGGCACAAAAGACTGGTCGGGCAATTTCATCCACCAGCGGTTGGTGCGTTTGCTTTTCAGGAATACGGTATCGTTGTCGGTAAAGGCCACATTGAACATGATGAACTCTTCGCGGTCCGTTAGTTTTGCCTCTGTCTTCCGCACCAGGTACCCATCTACAAAATACCAGATCATCTGCGAAATAAGTTTGGCGCTCATGTCATGGCTGTCATTGCCTTCGTGATAGCCGTATATGCCAAAAGAGGTGAGCGCTTCGCTCATGCCTGCATAGCGGGTAAGCTGGCATGTATCTTCACCCGTAAGCCCATTGGGAGACCCGTTAATATTTGCCGGGCAGTCGGAATATCGTACTGCGGATAAGTCAAAACTGAACATGTTGCTGGTGCGCAGTACCGGCTCCATATCTTCTATATGCTCCCGCACCTTTCCGAGCCTGAAAAAGTCGAACCGCAGCTTGTCCAGTGTTTCCAGCATCTGAGGGTGCGCATAATAACTCTGGAACGCAATGTGATTGTAGTGGGACATGAAATTTGGCGTACCGGTGAGCATATCCATGAGGTAGCTTCTGTCCGTAACCGATTCGGTCTCATCGAGGTCTATGAGCATATCGGCGACAGAGGCTACTGCCATTTGCTCTGCTTTCTTAAATACTTCGTATTGCTGCAGGGTGAGGTCGTGGCTGCCGCCAAGGACTACGGCTATTTTACCGGCATCATGTATCTCCCGCAGCACAATAAGCAGCGCAGCACGGGTATCTCCCACGGTTGCTCCCTGCCGTATGTTGCCGGCATCGGCTATCTTAATGCCGGTATGCCAGTAATACATTTTATATAGCTGTTCCCGGATCGTATCCGGCCCGGCGCTGTATTCGGCAGTAGCGTCAGATCCGCGCCATTCTCCGCAGCCCACAATAACAATATCGGCATCGTCCCAATGAAACGATTTGTGTGTGGCGCAAATAATATTGCCTCCCCATTGCTGCAACTGGTAGGTGCCGGGTTGCTTTGATTCAATAAAATGTTCCTTTTCAAAAAAAGCGCTTAGGTCCTGCATATATTAAAAGTCAAAAATTAAAATTCAAAACCCAAAAATGCTTCAGGTTTATATCCCCTTATAAAGTGTTCACACAAGCTAAAAGTACGCAAATGTAAATTCAAAAAAACAATACTCAGGGCGTTGTCTCAAAGAACATATACGTGTGAAATACATTATTGTTAAAAATAGTTAACTGCCATATTATTATATCCTTAAATGCCCGTGGTTTTTTATACTTTTGAGCGTGGCAGTGAATGCCAAATGAAGGCCCGTATTTGCAAAACGGGAAACAGTAAATATGGCTACAGGAAAAAAGGGGAAAGCAACTTATTTTAATGCTATCATGGGTGTGGCCCTTGTGCTGTTCCTGATAGGGGTGCTTGGCTGGCTGCTTATTAATGGCAGGGCGCTGTCGCGTGCGTTCAAAGAAGAGCTTGAAGTGAACGTGGATTTTCATGACAATGTAAGCGATGAAAGTGTGGCCAGGATGAAGGCGATCCTCATGAAGCAGCCCTTCGCAAGAGAAACCCGTATTATCTCCAAAGACGAAGCGATGAAAATGGAGAACCAGGTGGAAGGCGGGAATATGATGGATTTCCTGGGATACAATCCGCTGTTTACTTCTATTACTATGAAGCTGAACGAGGAGTACGTAAATAAGGACAGCCTCAGCAAGATCAAGAAATTTGTGCTTCAAAGCAATGTGGTAAGGGATATGACGTGGCCCAATGTAGTTGTGGACCAGATGGACAGTAATCTGCGCAAAATAGGGATCATACTGGGCGGTATCACGTTTATACTGCTGATAGTGGTCATCTTTCTTATTGATAATACGGTGCGCCTCGCTATGTTCGGCAGCCGGTTTATTATCAAGACCATGCAGATGGTGGGCGCTACGCGTTCGTTCATTACTCGTCCGTTCGATCTGCGTGCGTTTATTAATGGCCTGATCAGTGGCGTGGTAGCGGTAATTGGCCTTTGGATAGTCATGTCGTTTGCCAATGCACAGCTGCCGGTACTGAAAACACTTACAGACCCGGTTTTGCTTACTGCACTTATTGTGAGCATGCTCGTACTGGGCATCATTATCTCTATGATCAGCACGCACAGGTCGGTAGTGAAGTATTTGAAAATGCACGTGGATGACCTCTATTGATTTTTTTGATTTAGTATTTTTAACTTAATATTGCGATTATGTCAACCGGAAAAACACCAACAACACCAACGCCTGTAGCTGCAACCCCAGCCGCTAAGCCAGCGCCGGCAGTGAAGCCGATCAGAACTATTCAACCAGCAAAAGAAGTATCTTTTTTGTTTGATAAAGAGAATTATATGTGGATGATAGGCGGGGTAGCGCTGATAATGATAGGCTTCATGCTCATGTCTGGCGGGAAGAGCGCCAACCCGCATGAGTTTCATTATGATGAGATATATAGCTTCCGCCGCATCACGCTGGCGCCTATAGTTGTATTGCTTGGCTTCTTTATTGAGGTTTATGCCATCATGAAAAAACCAAAAGAAACTATACAGTAAGCACAGGCATAAATTGAGTAACATTTTTTTACAAGGGGTAGGCGTTTGCTTATCCCTTTTTTATGCAGCAGAAGTTGCGATCACCTCAAAAAAAGAGCGGCACATATCCTGCGCCGCTCCTTTCTCATAATATAATTGCAGTTATTCAGAGGCTGGCATTGCGTCGCCGCCAGGCATGTTGGTTTCTTCAGCCATCGGTGTTGGCATGGGTTCTGAAGGCATTGGCATAGCCGGCATTTCAGGCGCGGGCATTGGTTTTGGCGCTACAGGCTTCTTAGCTGCCGGTTTTTGTGGAGCTGCTTTTTTTGGCGCTGCTTTAGGGGCTGCCTTTTTAGGAGCAGCTTTTTTTGCAGGCGCTGCTTTTTTAGGTGCTGCTTTTTTCACGGGAGCTGCTTTCTTAGGAGCTGCCTTTTTTGGAGCTGCTTTTTTGGGAGCGGCCTTCTTTGGCGCTGCTTTTTTCACCACCTTTTTTGGAGCTGCTTTTTTTGGAGCAGCCTTCTTAGCCGCTGCTTTTTTTACTGCTTTTTTTGGCGCTGCTTTTTTGGCTGCGGCCTTCTTTGGTGCAGCTTTCTTTACCGCCTTCTTCGGAGCTGCTTTTTTCGCTGGAGCTGCTTTTTTAGGCGCTGCTTTTTTTGCTGCCGCTTTCTTTGGAGCGGCTTTCTTTGGTGCTGCTTTTTTCTTTGAAGTTGCCATGATTTTAATGTTTGTAAGTGAAGATAAATGCCTGTGTTTTTGTTGTTGTTATGAATTAGTGTTCAAGTTAAGAAAACAAAATAAAATAATACTACTTTATGTCATTTTTTTTTCTGCGGATGCTTATTGGCACGTTTTTGATACTGCTACTGTGAAAATGTTTATTCGGCGAGAGTGCCGGAAAACGGGTAAAAAGTTCACTAAATAACGATTCGCCATGAAAACTAAACAGTTGATATTCGCCTTCCTATTGCTTATTGGCTTTAGCCTTTCTTCGTGCTATGTAGAGGAGCACCCGCATCACGGCTGGCACCACCATCATCATCATGGTCATGGACCCGAAGTGATCGTGAGGTAATGATGAAACTAATGTAAAACAGGTAACTGGCTGTGCAAATGCATGGCCATTTATTTTTTAACGTTCCGCATTAAGTGATTTTATACATTCTTCCTTATGTTTGAGGCAAATATGTTCCTGTGAGA
The DNA here is from genome assembly GCA_903881585.1 of uncultured Bacteroidota bacterium. Lineage (GTDB taxonomy): Bacteria > Bacteroidota > Bacteroidia > Chitinophagales > Chitinophagaceae > Nemorincola. The sequence continues at coordinate 6,179 of CAIRTW010000080.1, forward strand.
AACATCATCGCCATTTTATTTGTAGCTGTAGTGTTCGCATCATGCCATTCAGGTGAGCAGCAGCCCTCTGCTAAATATGAAGAGAAGAAAGCCACACTTGAAGATATGGAGCGGGACAGCCCACTGAAATTTCTGCGGGTAAGCGCATCGCATCATGGCAACCTGCTCAACCAGACCGTAGTGGAAGGTGAGATAGCTAACAAAGCCACATTGGTGAGCTACAAAAGCATACAGGTGCAGGTATCTTTCCTTGATAAAGACAATGCCGTAATAGAAAAGCAGAAAGAAACGCTGGATGAGATCGTAAAGCCAGGCACATCATCAGACTTTAAAATTAAGACCAGCCATGTGAAGGGCGCCAGTTCTGTGACGATAGATATTATTGCTGCTGTGGCCGATAAGTGAACAAGCAGTTTATTGCTATTATATCGAGGGTGTCTCAAAAGGGCACCCTCTTATTTTGTTTAAAAACTAAATGTCAGGTGGGTTTTTCCACATTTGGTGTGCATAAATAAAATAAGGCATAAGTCAATACAGGC
>CAIRTW010000081.1 GCA_903881585.1 uncultured Bacteroidota bacterium
ACTTGGCTTTTTGGACGCGGATAGCATACTGAAAATTGCAAGGTTTTTATCGATTTTGCAAATACCCTGCAACTTTTTTCGCCCTTTTTCCTAACAATACTCAATAACAGCAATGCTTACAGACTTTTTGAGGCTCGACTATTTATTTCCACAGAAACTTTAAATTTTGTAATCAAAGCCAGATCAAAAACAGGTTCGGGAAGGCTGATTTTAAAGCAGATATTTATAACATGGCTTGACGTCCCATTTTCAATAGGGTGTATTTCAATTCACCCAAACTCCCAATCTTTTTGTACCTTTCCGGCGGTATGAGCAATCATACCTTTTTTTATTAAACTATATCTGAATGTTCGCATATTTGGAAGGTAACCTGGTATATAAGTCGCCATCTGTGGTGAATATGGATGTGCATGGGGTGGGGTATGAGCTGCAGATAACGCTGCAGACTTTTGCTGTATTGCAGCCGTTGATAAAATGCCGGTTGTACACGCACCTGCAGGTGCGGGAAGATGCGTGGGTATTGTATGGTTTTGCCGATGAGGAAGAGCGTGCCACTTTCAGGCAATTGCTGAATATAAGCGGAGTTGGGGCTGCTACTGCGCGCATTATATTATCGTCTCTTAATACGGGTGAACTGGAGCGGGCGGTATCGGGCGAGGACGCCAAGACGCTGGAGCGGGTGAAAGGGATAGGTGCGAAGACGGCCCAGCGCATCATATTAGAATTAAAAGGTAAGCTGCTGAAATCGAAAAATACATCGGGATCATCGGCTGTAATACACAATACAATGCAGGAAGATGCGTTAATAGCATTGGTAAATCTTGGTATAACCCGCGGAATAGCGGAAAATGCAATAAAGAAAATAGATAATGCATCGTCGTTGAGTGTGGAGGAGCTTATTAAGCAGGCGTTGCGGGCGTTGTAGGAGCCCCACCCCAGCCCTCCCCCAAGGGGAGGGTGAGGTGGAATGAGTTACCTGCATGGCGCGAGGGGCCTCACCCCGGCCCTCTCCTAAGGGAGAGGGTGATGTCGAATGAGTTGTGTCGGGGCGCAAGTCAACCGCCCCAGACCGGCTAAACGCCGGTCATCAGGCCTGCTGCCGTGCCCTTGCAGGCACCTAAAAACAGGAGGCGAGGTGTTACGGCCCTCATTTTTTGGTTAGAGTGAGAGTGAGTTTAGGAAATAACAACTAATTCAAAGGAATAAAATAGCTACTATTTTATTCCTTTGTTTACTATAAAGGAGAGAAACATTGAAGGGCAGCGGTAATTTTGGATATAAAATATTGCTATTTATCGTCCTGGTATTCGTAATTGCGAGTGCCGGAGCGAGGGGCTTCCGCATACGTTTTGATTTTTATGAACCTGCCGATACTCCTGCTACGAAAAAACCTGTTCCTCCGCAGCTGCATGATATTAATGATTCGCTGCACTTCCCACTACACGACAAAACGGGTGACCCGGTAATTGACTACAACCGGCCACACAGCATAGACCTTGCCGACCCCAAAAATGAGAAAAGCAATGTGGAGTATGCTCCTGACTCGAACAGGTACTATTTTAACGAGAATATAGGCAACGAATACCTCCGAAACCCCACTTATCTGTCGCTGGGAGAATACATGAAGTACCAGGGAAAGCAAGATGAGGACGCCTACTGGCAGCGCCGGCTGGATGCGCTGATGCTTTTTAATAAAACGCCCGAACTGCCGCAGATGTACAAAGAGGGTTTGTTTGACCGCATTTTCGGTAGCAATACCATATCTGTGAAACCGCAGGGTAATGTAGATGTGACCTTTGGCGGCAACTGGCAAGACATAAAAAACCCTACACTTACACAGCGGGCGCAGAAGTATGGTGTTTTTGATTTTGATATGCAGATGAACATCAACCTGCTGGCACAGGTGGGTGATAAGCTGAAACTGAACATCAGCAATAACACGAAGGCTACATTTGACTATCAGAATGTGCAGAAGCTGGACTATAGCGGCAAGGAAGATGAGATGCTGAAAAAGATAGAGGCGGGTAATATCAGCTTCCCGCTGAAGAGCAACCTGATAAGCGGTGTGCAATCGCTCTTCGGGCTGAAGACAAAACTACAGTTTGGCAAGTTGTGGGTGACCGCAGTTATATCGCAGCAAAAATCGCAGCGCAAGAGCCTTACGGTGCAGGGCGGCGCTCAGTCGCAGCAGATAGCTATAAAAGCTGATAACTACGACGAGAATAAAGACTTCCTGCTGGCGCAATACTTTCATAACAACTACAATAAGGCGCTTGCTAATTTCCCGGTGATCAATTCGCTGGTCACGATCAGCAAGGTGGAAATATGGGTCACGAACCGCACGGGCGCGGTAAATGGCGTGCGCGATGTGCTGGGCTTCATGGACCTTGGTGAGGGAACACCTTACCTGCAGCAGTTCTCTGACCCTAACAGCGGCATACGCGATGGTCTGCCCGATAACCGGTCGAACAGGCTATATACGCAGCTGGTGCAAAGCCCGAACGGCCGCCTGCAGCGGTCTGCAACTAATGCAGCCGTGGGCCTGGGCCTGACACAGGGACAGGATTTTGAAAGAACAACTGCCCGCCAGCTGGCGCCTACAGAGTTTACCTTCAATGCGCAGCTTGGTTATATTATGCTGAATACGCAGCTGAACTCGGATGATGTGCTGGGCGTGGCCTACCGCTATACGTACCGGGGTAAAGTCTATCAGGTAGGTGAGTTTGCCGAAGACCTGCCGCCGGATACCACGAATCCCAAAGTACTGTTTCTGAAACTGATGAAAGGAACCTCTGCGCGGCCAACGCTTCCTGTATGGAACCTGATGATGAAGAATATTTATTCGCTGGGTGGCTTTGGTGTATCGAAAGATAACTTTACGCTGAACATCCTTTACCAGGACCCGGGCGGCGGAGAGCGCAGATATATGCCGGAAGGACATGATGAGGGAGTGCCATTTCTCTCGCTGCTGAACCTGGACCGGCTGAATGCACAGGGCGAGCCATCGCCTGACGGTGTCTTTGACTTTGTAGAAGGGATCACCATCAACACCCAACAAGGGAAGATCATTTTCCCGGTGCTGGAGCCATTTGGTAAAGACCTGGCTGGAGCTGTAACAGATTCGACAAAGAGCATAACGCCGGACCCTGTGCTTTCGCGAAAGTATCTTTTCCAGGTGCTGTATGACTCTACCAAAACGATAGCGCAGCAGCAGCAGTCGATAGACAGGTATATTATGCGGGGCTCGTATAAATCATCGTCATCGTCCGAAATATTTTTGGGTGGGTTTAATATTCCGCAGGGATCGGTATCCGTGACTGCGGGCGGAACAAGGCTTGTGGAAAACCAGGACTATACAATAGATTATGGACTGGGGCGGTTGAAAATCATTAACACCGGTATCCTTAATTCAGGTGTGCCGATCAATATCCAGTATGAAGATAATGCTACGTTTGGTTTTCAGCAGCAGAACTTCATGGCAGCACGGCTGGACTACTATGTGAACAAGAATCTGACATTGGGCGGAACGATCATGAGGCTCAACGAGCGGCCATTTACCCAGCAGGTTTCTTACGGCGATGACCCGATAAAAAATACCGTGCTGGGCCTGGACGGAAACTACCAGACAGAAGTACCCGCCCTGACACGAGCACTAGATAAACTGCCCATTTACTCCACTACAGCACCATCGTTCCTCAACAGTAACCTGGAGGTAGCGGCGTTGTTGCCCGGGCACCCGAAGCAAATAGATGCACTGGACCCAGAGGGATCTATATACATCGACAACTTTGAAGGTACCAGCAGTGCCTATGACCTGAAATTTCCGGCGCAGGCATGGTCATTGTCCTCAACTCCGTTTGGCGCAGTGGACAAGAATGCGAGGGTGTTGTTCCCTGAATCGCAGCTGGACGACCAGCTGACAAACGGAGAGAACAGGGCGCGCATGTCGTGGTACACAATAGAACCAACGCTGGTGGACCCGGGATCTACGGTACCGGCATATGTGAGCAAGGACCCGAACCAGCACTATATAAGGATGATAGCGGCCCAGGACGTGTTTCCGTATCAGCAGACAGCAGCATTGCAGAATGCGCTGCCTACTTTTGACCTTGCTTATTACCCAAGTGAAAGAGGGCCATATAATTTTGATGCAACCAATATAGACCCTGCAACGGGCAACCTGACCAATCCGCAAGGCAGGTGGGGCGGTATTACCAGGCCGATAGACAATACCGACTTTGAAGCATCGAACGTAGAGTATATCCAGTTCTGGGTAATGGACCCGTTCATTAATAACCCTACATCTCCGGGTGGATCATTGTATTTTAACCTCGGTGACGTATCTGAGGACATACTTAAAGACTCGAGGATGTTTTTTGAGAATGGTATTCCTTCGCCGTTCGACGGGACGAAACTGGATACGACCGTATGGGGATATGTGCCAAAATTCGAACAGCAGATAACCCGTGCGTTTGACAATGATAATACTGCGCGCACCCTGCAGGACGTAGGTTATGACGGCCTGCCGGATACCTCATCTATACCGGGGCAGCTTACCGAGCAGAAGAAATTCGCAGCGTTCCTTACCGCGCTGCGCCTGAAACTTGGCCCCGCGAACCCTGCATACCAACAGGTATTCAACGACCCGTCGAATGATGACTACCACTACTACCGGGGCGCTGATTTTGATGCTGCGAATAACGGGATAGGGGAATATGTGCTGGGACGGTATAAGAGATACAACAGCCCGCAAGGCAACTCCCCGATAACGGACCCTACGGCATCTTACGCAACATCTGAGACCACAATACCTGAATCGGAAGATATAAACCGCGATAATACGCTGAATGAAGGTGAAAGCTATTTCCAGTACCGTGTGGATATGACACCGGGGATGCAGGTGGGCACCAACAACATCATCAATATACAGACCAGCCTTGTAAAACTGCCTAATGGGAACTCTGACTCTGAAAGGTGGTACCAGTTCAAGATACCGATAGAAAGTTATGACCATAAAATAGGAGGTATCGGTGACTTCAGGTCTATCCGCTTTCTGCGCATGTTCATGAGCGGATGGCGGGACAGCGCCTTCCTTCGCTTTGCAACGCTGGAGCTGGGCCGCAACCAGTGGCGCAATTACAACTACTCATTGATGACGCCCGGCGAGGCAATGCCGCAGCAGAACGCAGGTCTTACCGATTTCACGGTGACATCAGTTGACATTGAGGAAAATGGTTCGCGCGCTCCAATACCTTATGTGATACCGCCCGGTGTGACCCGCCAGCTTACGACAGTTTCGGCAGGGCAAACGGTGCAGCTTAATGAGCGGTCATTGTCGCTTAAAACCTGTGCGCTGCAGGATGGCGATGCAAGGGCGGTGTATAAAGAAGTGGATGTGGATATGCGCCAGTTTACTTACCTGCGCATGTTCATGCACGCAGAAACTGTTGTAGGTTCGCAACCTGTGAGAGATGCAGATGTTGATGCCTTTATCAGGATAGGCAGCGACTTTACCAACAACTATTATGAGTACCGGATGCCGCTGGCGATAACGCCTCCCGGCGCTGCATCGTCAGATATTATCTGGCCGGGAGCAAATGAGATGGACATAGTATTGCAGGACCTTGTTGACGCAAAGAAGCTGCGCGATGCGCAGGGATGGACAACCTACGTACCTTACTACACCACCGATTCAAAAAAGAATACGATAGTGATCGTGGGCAATCCCAATATTGGCGGTGCAAAGAATATAATGCTGGGTGTGCTGAACCCTAAAAAATCGAACACGACACAAGGCGATGACGGATTGCCTAAATGCACCGAAGTATGGTTTGATGAATTGAGGATGGCGGGCATTAATGACCATGCAGGATATGCCGCTGCCGGAAAGATGGCTGTGCAACTTGCAGACTTCGGCAATGTGAACCTTTCAGGGAGCATGCATACGGCAGGCTATGGCAATATAGACCAGAAAATAGAGCAACGCTCGCAGGATGAAGCCATACAGTATAACACATCAACGAACCTGGCGCTGGGTAAGCTGATGCCAAAAAGCTGGGGTGTGCAGCTGCCATTCTTTGCAGGATACACACAGAATGTGAGCAATCCCAAGTATGACCCCAACGATGCCGATGTGCTGATCAGCGACGAACTGGCGAAAGCGAGGTCTGCTGCTGCGCGCGATTCTATCAGGAGCGCCACGCAGGATTTTACATCTATCAAAAGCTTCAACTTCACGAATGTGAAAATACTAGGGAATACTACGTCGGGAACGACGAGCAAGCCCAGGAAGATATGGAGTATCAAGAATTTTGATTTCAGCTATTCCTACAACGACCAGCTGAAGCACAACCCGAATATTGCTGCCGACAATCTGTCAACGCAGAAATTCGGGCTGGGTTATACTTATGCGATCAAGTCAAAGCCGATCGAGCCGTTGAGAAGATTTGTCCGGTCGAAGTCGAAATGGCTGTCGCTCATCAGGGATTTTAATTTCAATCCGCTGCCGTCAACGTTGTCAATGCGCAATGACCTGACGCGTGTGAACGAAGAGACCCAGGTGCGCAATATTAATGACGGCAGTGCGTATGTAATACCGCCTACATTTTATAAAACTTTCAACTGGAACAGGGTATATACATTGCGGTGGGAGCTGACGAAGTCGCTGTCGTTTGATTATTCGGCAACGAATATATCAAGGATAGACGAGCCTTACGGCCTTATAGATACGAAGGAGAAAAAGGACTCGCTCTGGGACCGCATTAAAACACTGGGCCACACAACATCTTATGTGCAAACCTTTAACAGCTCTTATAATGTGCCGCTCTCGAAACTGCCGGCGACCGACTGGATAACGGTACGGCTTGGGTATGTGGCAAACTACTCATGGATCGGGGCACAGCCGATAGCGTATGATCTTGGCAACACCATTGGCAACACAGTAACGAAAACACTGACCGGTGAGCTGAACCTAACGCAATTGTATAACAAGAACAGATTTCTGAAAGCACTTAATGCAAAAGCGCCCCTCAAACCGGGCGACAAAGCGAACCCTGCAAGCCCACCAGCTAATAGCGCGAAAAACCTGAAAGACCTGCGGCAAACAAAAGGCGGTGGGAAGGATGGAGGCTCGGATGGCAGCGGCAATTCAGGCGACGGGAGCAATAGTGGCTCTGGCGGTACCGGGGGCAGCTCTGGTAGTGGCGGCAGCTCTGGCGGTAATGCCGGGGGCGGCAACACTGGTAGCAGTGGCAATACAGGCGGCTCTGGTGGCGGAACAGGCGGCAGTTCGGGAAGTGGCAGTAGCGGTGGCGGTAATGCAGGCGGTGGAAATACGGGCGGTAACGCAGGCGGAACGGGTAATACAGGTGGTAGTACAGGCGGCTCGACAGGCGGTAGTACAGGTAGTGGTACAGGCGCAGGTGGCAATACCGGTAGTGGCACCGGCGCTGGAAATACGGGCAACGGTGCAGGTGGCAATAGCAGTGGTAACGGGACCGCAGGTAATGGCGGCAAGGGCGGGAGCGGCAAAGTTGGCGGCGGTAAAGGTGGCAGTGGCAAGCCGGACAGCACTAATAATGGAAGTAGCGGCGGGAACGGGAGTGGAACTACAGGGACTGGTACCGGGAACACTGGTGGCAACTCTGCAGGAAGCGGCGGGTCATTATTGTCTGGTATCAACACTGCGAACCTGACAGATGACCAGCTGGACTCGCTGGTACAGGTGCAGAACGAACAGGATGCAGCAAAGAGGGCCGCAGAGAAAGCGAAGAAGAAAGCAGCGAAAAAAGCCGCAAGAAAACTGAGGCGCAGCAAGGTGCCAACACTGTCCACAACGGAACAGGTGATTGGTCACATTCTTACTATGGTAAACCGGGTGACGCTGAACTATACGCAGACCGGCGGCACTATCTTGCCAGGATATATGGACAGTACGCGGTTTATGGGAGTGAATAATTATTCCAATGCGCCGGGGTTCAATTTTGTGTACGGGTACCAGCCAAATGCCAACTGGCTTGCGGCGCAAGCCGCTGCGGGAAGGCTGACGCGGGATTCGCTATTCAACGCGCAATTCCAACAGACCTATTCGCGCAATATAAATGCCACCGCAACATTGCAGCCGCAAAGAGACTTCAGGATAGATCTGACGCTTACGCAAACATTCAGCAAGTCGCACAGTGAATTGTATGCCGATACTTTGGGAGCCAACAGTGCATATATATACAACCACTTCAATCCTTTTGAGACGGGGTCGTTCAATATATCTTATATGGCGTTGCATAGTATGTTCAATGCTACAGACGTGACCTCCAGCATATACCAGCAGTTCCTGGCTGACCGCCCGATCATCTCGAAGCGCATAGGCCTCAGCAATCCATATACCAATGGAATACCTGACCCGAGCAACCCAGGATATACCAAGGGATACGGGCCTTTCTCGCAGGATGTGCTTGTGCCGTCGTTCATAGCTGCATACTCGGGTAAAGACGCAAGCACAGAGCCGCTTATAGATTATACGCATACACAGATAAATGACAATCCATTTAAGTATTTCACGCCATTGCCAAACTGGAAAGTGACTTATAACGGGCTTAGCAAAATACCGTTCTTCGCCAATTACTTCTCGAACTTTGTGATAAACCATGCATATACCGGCACCATGTCTATGAATGGGTTCAATTCGAACCTGCTGTTCAATGACCTTTACGGCCTTGGCTTCCCGTCGTTCATAGATTCCAATTCGCACAATTACATACCATTCTTCCAGGTGCCGAATGTGACCATTTCGCAGGCATTCAATCCGTTGATAGGATTTGACGCGGCGTTTAAAAATCACCTGACTACTAAGTTTGAGGTAAGGATGTCGAAGATGGAAAGTCTTAGCCTGATAGACTACCAGATCAGTGAGAATGCCAGCACCGAGTACGTAATAGGTGTGGGTTACCGGAAGAAGGGAATAAAGCTGCCGTTCAAAATACTGGGTGTGCAGAAGCTGAAGAACGAACTGATCATGAAGCTGGATATAGGGATACGGGATGACAAGTCGAGCAATACGTTCTTTGCAGACAATATAAGTGTGGTCTCGCGCGGACAAAAAGTGATCAGGGTATCGCCGACGGTTGATTATTCCGTGACTCAAAAGCTGACACTGCACTTTTTCTTCGACAGGTCGCAGACTGTCCCTTATGTGTCCAACTCGTACCCTACTACTACCACGCGGGCTGGGTTGACGCTACGGTTTATTTTTGCGAATTAGGGGCTGTATAGCCGTAGGTGGGTTGCGTCAAAAAGGGTCTCGGATAAGAAGCAGAAAGGTTCTCGTAAGGATGTATAGAAGGGTCTCTCGCAAAGGCGCAAAGGCGCGGTTCCCCTCATTTCGTTTTTAAGACCGCCAAGCGAGAGTGCGAGTTTTGCTGACATAGGAGGCGCAAAGGCGCGGTTTGCTTCATGCTGTTTTTAAGGCCGCAAAAAAATATCCATACAAAGGACGGGAGTGTCATTCCCGTTTTTATAAACATCAATGCTGTTGTTGTACATTGTTTAAAAAGTTTCAGGTTTCGATTTTGAATTCACAGAAAACATTAAACACATTACTGCTTACGGGGTTTGTGCTGTGCCTGCTACAGATATGGCTGCCGGAATACTATCTTACCGGCGACGGACCAAGCCATGTGTATAATGCACAGATACTGCATGACCTGTGGTGCAATAAAAACTTGTCTTTCTACGATACATTTTACTCGCTGAATAAAGATCCGAATCCAAACTGGCTAACTCATATCGTACTGGCTTTGCTGCTTTTTTTCATGAATGGCATCATTGCGGAAAAGCTATTGTTGAGCCTGTATGTATTGCTTTTCACAAGCGGCTTTTACCTGTTGATGAAAAAAATGAACCCGAAAACGAAGTTCTGGTCTTTAGTTGTTTTCGTATTTGTTTTTCATCACCCTCTTGCAAAGGGGTTCTATAATTTTTCTTTTAGCATTGCCTTTTTTTTCTGGTGGGTGCTTAGTTGGATCAACTACCTGGACAATAAAACGCGGCTTGGCCTGGCAAAATTCATTTTGCTCACAGCTGTTACTTTCTTTACACACCCGTTGGCTTTTGTTTATGGCTGCGTGACATGTGCCGCACTTGTCGTGTCATATCACCTTTCATCCGCGCGGCACGAACTGGCAGAAAGAAAAGAAACACAACTGTTGAAAACCTTTGGGACGCTATTTTTCGCACTCCTGCCGTTTATCCTTTTGCTTTTCTATTTCACACATAAACAGGCTTCCGGAAGTCCTTTTGTGCTGCATAAAAATAAGGAGCGGTTCCCCCACTTTTTTGAACTCTACGCATTGGTGAACCGCAACCAGAACGAATTTTCATTTACATGGGTCATAGCGTATATCGCGGCCATATGGTTTGTCATATGCCTGGTGCAGAGATTTTATAAAGATTTTCATGTCCATAAGTATGATGGATTTCTTGTCACCCTTGTCTTTGCATCCTGTATTTACATGTTTTTTCCCGACGATCTTTTTGGAGGCGGTTTACTGATAATAAGGTCACAGCTGTTTTTATGCGTTCTGCTTTGTTGCTGCGTCTCTTACCTTTCTGCGTACTCAATTGTTACGGATATTGGCGGCGTAGCCATGTACTTGTGCTTTATAGGCCTGAGCATAATACGGATGCCGGCAATACTGGCGGCATCACGTGCAACAGCCGACTACACATCTGCAGCTGGATTTATAAAGCCGAGCACTACCGTTTTACAGATGAACTTTAATAAGAATGGCAAAGACGAAGAGGGGAAACCGATCTCAGACAGAAACTGGATATTTAGTCACGCCGGTGAATATATGGGCGTTGAAAAGCCGCTTATTTTCTTAAATAATTATGAAGCAAACACGCCCTATTTTCCTCTATCGTGGAAAGCAGAAGTAAACCCGTACCTGAGCCTGAATAAGGAAGAAAGCATGGGTGGATTTCCCTGCTGCACGGCTATTGAAGAATATATTCATCAATCGCATGTAACAGTGAGCTATGTCATCGCATGGTGTTATGATTCTTCCTATCGGCAAAAAGGCTGCTTAGAGGAATCAATGCAGGAATTGAATAACCACTATCACCTTACATACAGGTCTGCATCGGGGAGAACAATGCTTTACGAAAGAAATGAGTAGGTACTGAATTACAGTTTATTATTTTGCATTAAACACAAACTTTGAAAGAAAGGATGGCCCATATACCAAGAGCAGCAAACCTGTTATTTTTGATAGGGCTTGCCTTGTGCCTGCTGCAGATATGGCTGCCGACATACTACGTTACCGGCGACGGGCCGAGCCACCTGTATAATGCGCAAATACTGCATGATCTGTGGATCTATAGCAAGAGCCGCGATTTTTATCTTCATTACTATCATATTGTTTACCGGCCCGATCCCAACTGGCTGTCTACATTGATACTTGCATTGCTTCTTTTTGTTGTAAAGGGTGCTGTGGCAGAGAAAATATTTCTTGCAATTTATGTAGCGCTGTTCGTTCGTGGATTTTATTTGCTGCTGGCAAAGGTGACGGGCCCCACTTCTTACTGGGTGCTGGCGATCTTTCTTTTTGTTTTTCCGTATGAGCTGGCGAAGGGATTTTATAACAGCTCACTTGGTATTGCCTTTTATTTTTGGGTTGTGTGGAGCTGGCTGCGATTTCTGGAGAAGAGGAGTGTGATGAATGCTTTGCTGTTTTTTGTGTTTGCGGCATTCATCTATTTTACGCACCTTCTGGCTTTTGGATTTGCTGCGTTTACCTGTGCAGCATTGCTGATCTCTGTAGCATTGGCGGGAGGACAGGCAGAAGTAAATGGGCGAATGAAATTTATTGCCCGGTGCGGTGGGATCCTTGCTTTGCTGCTTGCTCCATTTCTTGTGCTTATGGTATTGTTTACGCAAGGCGAAGGAGGATTGCAGCTGTCGTTAAAATGCCATTTTTACCGACTGGTGGAACTGGCGCAGTTTAAGTACCTGGCTAATGTGACCACTAAGGAATTTTTTTTCACTACCGTGGCTGGTGTCGTAGTGCTGCTTGTATCTTTTGTTGCTTTTGTAAAATACAGGTTTAAGGCCGGGGTAAACAAGTATGATGGCTTGTTGGTGAGCCTGCTGTTCGCCATGGTCATTTATATCAGTTTTCCGGAGGCGTTTATGGGCAGGCTGATACTGATGACGATGAGGGTGCAGCCATTGGTGGGTGCACTTATTATATGCTGTGTCGCTTACCTTTTGCCGGAAGGGAAGATCAAGAATATTGGTGCGCTGGCCTTGTTTGCTTGCTTTGTAAGCCTTACTGCAGTTAGGATGAATTGTATGGCAGCGGCGTCCCGTGCAGCTGTGGATTATGTGTCGGCGGAAAGCAGTATCAAGCCGAACTCGGTGGTGTTGCCGCTGGATTTTTCGCCATCAGGTACGGATGAACATGGTAAGGTGATCGCTGACTGGAACTTTTTGTTTGCCCATGCCGCACAGTATATGGGAACCACAAAACCGATGGTAATACTGGACAACTACGAGGCTAACATGGGTTACTTTCCCGTGAGGTGGAATGAGGCGGTAAATCCTTATGACCATCTGAGTAAAGGAGAGGGGATAGAAGGTGTTCCGCCGTATGTGTCAATAGCAGATTATAAACGTGCTACAGGGGGTACTGTTGACTATATACTCATGTGGTGCTATGATCCTTCTTTTCTAAGCAATGAACATTTCAGGGCATTATATGCGGAGATAACTGCAGGCTATCATGTTGTGTATACATCGGCTTCGGGGAGGAGTGTGTTGTGGGAGGTGAATAGATAATACTACGGTCAGAAAGTGAGTTAAGGGGGAAATGAAAGATCCTGGTAAATTTGGCAGAAGAGACACCTAAATAAAATCGGAACATTTTATGGCAAACACCGTTTCAGTAGAGCAGGCTTTAAGACGTGGCAAACTCGTCGCGGCGCCGATGGTAATTGTTCCAGTGCCGTTATTACTTTTAATATTGAACGTAGCTACCCGATTCAATCCGCCGGGCTATGCAATTGGAATAACCCTTGTTGTCAGTCTTGTATCGATAATCGGCTTGGCGCTCGTGTATTGGAAGGCGGCCATGACCAGGTGGCAGGTATGGGCATTTATGCATGTGGATGACGTGCAAGAGTTGAAAAAGGCAGCAATGACGGCTAATCTTCTAAATAACTTTGTGGGTTTAAATGATGTGGCCGACAGGTATCCCGATGCTTACAAAGTAATTGCACAGCGATTAGATATGCATCAAAAGTTGGCCGATGATTCTGACGTGCCTAATGAAACCAGCGTTTATTATCGTAAGATATATCAACAGCCGTTGTTCTTTTACCTCCTTGTTTTTTTTGCTTTGGGGGTATTCGCATTGAGCCGTGGTTTTTACGCATATGGGCTGATAGCGACTCTGATGCCGGTGGGCCTGTTATTGTGGCAATATAGCAAGACATCCAGCCCGAGCCCCCAGTTGATCCTGAATGAAGATGGACTTGAGGGAGACGGCACTTTTACCAGTTGGAAGGACATAACAAATGACGAAGTGATAAACACGGGTTCCAAGAGCGTTCGATATACGTTGATGTTCGACTGTCCTGATGGTAGGAAGGAGATAAATATAAGCAACCTAAACATAAAGGCGCGGCGGTTGAATCATTTGCTGATTATATACAGGAACAGGTGCCAGGCGAAGAACTAAGTATCCCCCGGTAAATATTTATAGCTTCTAATGGATATTTGCCGGGAGCAATGTGCTTGCAGGCCAATAACTACATAGAAAATCGTATCTTTACAGTTGAAAAAAACAGCATACATGACCGTTCACTCATTCCAGGAGCATTTTGACGACCTGATAGACAGGGAGGTGACCATAGAGCCCAAAGATTGGATGCCGGATGACTACCGGAAAACACTGATCAGGCAGATATCTCAACACGCACATAGCGAGATAGTGGGTATGCTGCCCGAAGGCAACTGGATAACCCGCGCACCCAGCCTGCGCCGCAAAGCAGTATTGCTGGCAAAAGTGCAGGACGAGGCAGGGCATGGCCTTTACTTGTATAGCGCTGCGGAAACGCTGGGCGTAACAAGAGATACGCTATATGACCAGCTGCATACCGGGAAGGCAAAATATTCTTCGATATTCAATTATCCTACGCTTACGTGGGCCGATATGGGTGCAGTAGGCTGGCTGGTAGACGGCGCTGCCATTATGAACCAGGTGCCGCTATGCCGCACATCATACGGGCCATATGCACGGGCCATGGTGCGTGTATGCAAGGAGGAGAGTTTTCACCAGCGGCAGGGTTTTGAGATCATGCTGACATTATCTAAGGGCACAGAGATACAAAAGAAGCTGGCACAGGACGCGTTCAACCGCTGGTGGTGGCCATCGCTGATGATGTTTGGCCCGCCGGATGCGGAGAGCCCGCACACAGCGCAAAGTGTAAGATGGCGTATAAAACGCCTCACCAATGATGAGCTGCGGCAGAAGTTTGTAGATGTGACGGTAGAGCAGGCAAAAGTGCTGGGGCTTACTGTTCCTGATAAAGACCTTAAGTGGAATGAAGAGCGCGGGCATTTTGATTTTGGCGTCATCAACTGGGATGAATTCTGGAATGTGGTTAAAGGCAATGGCCCTTGCAATAAGCAGCGGCTGGAGACGCGCAAGAAGGCATGGGAAGAAGGTAAGTGGGTAAGGGATGCGGCAATGGCACATGCGGAGAAGAGAAAGGCAAGGAAGGCGGTAAAGGAAGCTGCATAGCCTTTCAGGAATTGGGTAGTTCGGCGGAGCTCACTATGACAAGTGAAATTAGAATTAGGATTGTTACTTTATAGCGAAGTAAAAAAGAAGTCTTTATTTGGAATTATGGCACAAGAAATAAATAAGAGCAACAAAAGTGAATGGCCTTTGTGGGAGGTGTTGATACGCAGCAAGGCTGGACTTGACCACAAACATGCAGGCAGCCTTCATGCAGCAGATGCAGAGATGGCAATAGAGAATGCGCGCGATGTCTATACCCGCCGGATGGAAGGGGTAAGCATATGGGTAGTGGAGAGCAAGAACATTCATGCCTCCGATCCTGATGAAGCGGATTCGCTTTATGACCCGGCTAATGACAAGATCTATCGGCACCCTACTTTTTATAATTTGCCCGATGAGGTGAAGTATATGTAACACAAATTCAAAAGTTAAAAGTCAAAACCACAAAAGTGCGTGACGGCGATAACACCTTGCAATAAATAACAATGACCAATTCCATAAAAAAACTGGATTATACATTGCGGCTTGCTGATGGCGGGCTGATACTTGGCCACCGGCTTGGTGAGTGGTGCGGCCATGGGCCTGTGCTGGAGCAGGATATAGCGCTTACCAATACTGCCCTCGACCACCTGGGCCGGGCGCGCAGCCTTTACCAGTACGCAGCAGAACAGTTTAACCAGCTGCCGGCTGAGGAGAAGAAAAATGTATTTACATCTGTTACGTTGCAAAATACTGTGAGCACTGGTGCGGCCATTGATGAAGACGACCTGGCCTATCTGCGCGATGGGTGGGACTTCAGAAATGAACTGCTGCTGGAGCAGCCGAATATCGACTGGGCTTATACAGTAGCCCGTTCCTTTTTTTACGATACGTTCAATTATTTTTTCTTTACCCAATTACAGAAAAGTAAAGACGAGAGCCTCTCTGCCATAGCAGAAAAATCTTTGAAAGAGGTTACTTACCACCTGCGCTGGAGCAGTGAATGGGTAGTGCGGCTGGGCGATGGCACAGATGAGAGCCATAGCCGTATGCAGCAGGCTGTCAATGAGCTTTGGATGTACACTGGCGAGTTGTTTACGATGAATGAAACGGATGCTGCAATGGCGGCAGAGGGGACCGGTGTGGACCTGGCCCCAATAAGACCATTGTGGATGGAACGTGTACGTGTGGTGCTGGATGAAGCTACCATAAACATTCCCGGGGATGCATGGATGCAGCAGGGGGGCAGGGAAGGCCGCCATTCCGAACACCTCGGATATATACTTGCCGAGCTCCAGTTCATGCAGCGTGCATACCCCGGCATGGAGTGGTAAAATATTTCTTCTTAATTACCCTAATATAGACCAATAACAGCCCCGGATGATCGTTTCCCTTGTCTTACCTTGCTATAATCCGCCGCCGGACTGGGAGCAGATCGTTTGTGAAAAATACACTTCTTTTGGTAAGGGTCTGGCAGAGACGCTGGAGCTGTTAATAGTGTTGGATGGCAAGAGCGCAAATGTTACTGAACAAAGTTTGTCGTTCCTGAGGCAACAAATTCAGAAACTTTCCGTTGTGGAATATGCCGATAACAAGGGCAAAGGCTATGCAATAAGGCTGGGGGTAGCCAAAGCCAACGGAGACATTATTATGTACACCGATGTTGATTTTCCATACACCGAGGTTAGTATGCTGAGTATTTATCAAAGTCTGAGCTCGGGTGAATGTGATGTGGCAGTAGGCGTGAAAGATGCTGCTTACTACACGCATGTGCCTTTTGTGCGTCGGCTCATTTCCCGGTGGCTGCGGTTTGTAGTACGCACATTTCTTTCTATGCCTATAACAGATACTCAGTGCGGGCTTAAAGGTTTTAAGCGGGATGTTGCCCCTTTGTTTCTGCAAACCACTATAGACAGATACTTGTTCGACCTGGAGTTTGTGCGCAATTGCTACAGGGGTAAAAAATACCGGGTTCTTGCAGTGCCGGTTTCGCTCAATGAAAATGTTCACTTCCGCAAGATGAATTTTCGTATTTTATTGCCTGAAATGCTCAACTTTGGGAGGTTACTATTCCGAAAACAGTAATGAATAAGTTACAACGTAATGCCTGGTTAATTATCGCAATAGTATTCGCAGCGGGGATAACTGTTCTCACGTTGTCGCATATTGTTACTGAGCCCTGGCATATTCTCCCGGATATTGGTGGCGATGGTTCTAAGAATAACCTGACCTACCTCTATCATTCCATGTACGGCCACGGCTACTGGTTCGAGGGTATGAATTATCCCTATGGCGAGCATATAGTATTTACAGACGGGCAGCCTTTGTTATCTGTATTGCTTACCTGTTTTAAGCACGTGACGGCAAGCGAGGCGCTCACGGTTTGCTGGTGGTTTATGGGGCTTATCTATTTGCTGGCATTGGTGTATGTGTACAAGATATTGGCCCATTTTAAAGTAGCGCCACTGGCCTCAGTTATTTTCTCAGGGCTTATAGTAGTCTGCTCGCCGCAGCTTTTTTGCCTCAACGGGCATTACGCGCTTGGATACCCCAGCATAGTGCCCATGCTGTTTTACTGGACGATATTATTCCATGAGCAGCCCCGGTTTAAGTATTGCCTGTATGTTTTTATTATGGGCATCATCATGGCTTTTCTGCACCCTTATTACTTAGCTGTTATACTGGTTTGGAGTGTGGCTTATGCAGGCGGATATATCATTCTCGAAAAAGGGAAGATCCCCGGCAAAGTAAAGCGTGTATGGCCGCTTGTTGCCTCCGCCGTTTGTATCTTCCTGATAGTGGCTGTGGTAATGAAGATGACCGATCCTGCTAAAGACCGTCCTGTGTCTCCGTATTTTGAGACGGGCATGTACACCAAGCTGTCGCACATATTCTCATCAACCTATTCGCCATTGTGGAAGGATGCTATAGCACTGGGCATAGTTCCCAGGGCCAGCAAGGGCGGTGAGGGCTTTACCTACCTGGGTATTGTGTCTATCGTTACCGTGTTTGTATCGTTTTTGTTTTTCGTGGTAAAAAAAATAAGGAAACAGGAGCCTGATGTAAGATTCCGGAACGGGTTTTCGGGGATATGGCTATTCATTTCTTTTGCAGTACTGGCGCTGGCCATGGGCATACCGTTCATCTGGAAAATGGAATGGCTGATGGATTATTTTTCTGTGCTTAAGCAATTCCGTACGCTGGGTAGGTTTGCGTGGATATTTTACAACGTTATTTCTATCTATAGCGCTGTAGTATTGTATTCGTGGTATGCGGGCTTTGTGCAGCAGCACAAGCCTGTTTTTGGCCGTGTACTGTTGCTGCTGTGTATGTGCATATGGGGGTATGAGGCGACCGGCTGCATCAGCTACTCCCGTAAATTATCTGATGCCGGGCTATACAATTATGATTTTATTTTCTCCAGGTTCGGGCAGAGACAGAGCTGGGAGTCATTTCTGAATGAGAAGAAATTCGACAAGAACAATTTCCAGGGGATATTGACATTGCCGTTCTTTCATGTGGGCACTGAAAAAATATGGGTTGGGGACCCGGGGTGGATGATAACGCTGGGCGGCTCTGCCTCGTTACAGCTTCACTTGCCTATGGTGGATGTGATGATGTCGCGCTCGTCGTGGTCTGTGGCGCAAAAGCAGGTGAAAATAGCCGGGGGGCCATTTACCGAAAAGACCATTTTGAAAGATATCAAAACGGACAAGCCCTTTTTGCTGCTGGACATTGGCACAACGCCTTTGTTAGCTGATGAGCAGTACCTGCTTGCAGCATCTGACTATATAGGTGAACGGGATGGCATGAAGGTTTACGCATGCTACCCGGCGCGGCTGGCAGCAAATGATAAAAAGATGGCCGACTCGGTGAACTCCATTTTGCCGAACATGCAGGCCGGCGATACTTGTATAGGCGAAAGGGAGTCTCTGTATATAAACCATTATGACGCAGGCGCTGGCAACGAACGTTTGTTCGGAACAGGAGCGGCCCGACCTATCAAAGGCGGCGACAGTGTTATCGTTACTATCCCGGTGAATACTGTAAAGGACAGCGAACTGTATGAAATTTCGTGCTGGTTCCTGCTAGGGGACCAAGATCCTCGCTCTCCTTATCTGACGCTGTTTCTGCTGGATAAAGATGGCAAGACCATTACGTCATTTGACGCCCTTACAAAACATGCTACCGATAGCTATGGCATGTGGTTTAGGGATGGTAAATATTTTTACCTGAAGCCGGGTTGCGTTGCGATCCGGTGTCTGTTAACGAACGATCCGAACCCATCGTATAAGATGATGGATGAGCTGCAGTTGCGCCCCGCTGGTGCGATAGTGATCTCTAAAGCGGCAGATGGAAGTGTAATGGTGAACAATCACAGGTTCAAAGCATTAAAGCAATAGCAATGGAAGCGATAAATAAAGAACAGGTGTATGAATGGCTTTCCAGTGTTACTGACCCGGAGGTGCCTGCACTTACGATACTAGACCTGGGCATAGTGCGTAAAGTGGATATTGGTGGCAGCGGGAGTGAGACTACGGTTACTATATTTATTACTCCCACCTATAGTGGCTGCCCGGCGATGGATGTTATTTCCATTGGCATTCGTATGGCGTTGCTGAGCCGGGGTATTGGCAAGGTGGTTATAGAGCCGCAGTTAACCCCTGCATGGACTACCGACTGGATGACCGAAGAGGGCAAACGAAAGTTAAAGGCATATGGTATAGCGCCACCAAACAGGAAGGCGTTTCAGCCACTGGGTCTGTTTGAAGAAGACAACGTAAGCTGCCCCAGGTGCGGGTCTGAAGAAACAGAACTGGTGAGTCAGTTTGGGCCTACATCCTGCAAAGCCCTGTACAAATGCCTGTCATGCAAAGAACCATTTGAACATTTTAAGTGTCATTGATTTTTAGTCAAAAGTCTAAAGTAGAAAGTCAAAAGTTTGCGAGGTAAAACAATACTGATGTACGAAAATAAATTTCAGCCGGTCGCGCCATTGCGCGTTTTTTATAAGCGGGTTTTTAAGAGCCTTTTAGTGGCCACCATTATCCTGAGCATTTGTCTGCTGATAGGCATACTCGGGTATCATTATATCGGTCATATAGTATGGATAGACGCGGTGCATAACGCATCTATGATATTGAGCGGCATGGGTCCTGTGGCCGAAGTAAAGAATTTTTGGGGCAAGATATTCTCATCTGCCTACGCACTATTCAGCGGTGTAGCGTTTATCACTAATGTTGGCTTTTTGCTGGCGCCGGCAGCGCACAGGTTTTTCCATAAGCTGCATGTGGACCAGGCCGATGTGGAAGAGGCGGATAGTGAGTAATACCGTGCAGACGTCTACATTCTGCCCGAGAAGTGTCTTGCAAAAAGGTCTCTCGCAAAGCCGCAAAGCTCGCAATTCCCTCATTTCGTTTTTAAGACCGCCAAGCGCGAGTGAAATAGTTTTCTGCAAAATGAAATTACGCCAGATGGCGCTAATTGATAACAGTTTTCGCGGTGCTGTAGACCAGCCCGTTATTCATTTTTATGAGGTACATACCGGGAGCAAGATTAAGGCCCTTAATAGGATAGGTAGCCTTACTGCTGAATAAGCTCATTTCTTCCTGGTAAACTTCCCGGCCCAACATGTCGTAGATACCAAGATGATATTTTCCTGCTGTGCCTGTCTCGCAGGACAAAGTGATCATGGACGAGGTACTGGCGCCAACTACTTTAAGCGATAACACAGTTTTATCAAGCTGAGGAACATTGGCGGGGAACGTTGTGGTAAAAACATTGTCGATAAACCACGTACTTCCACTGGCATTGTCTGCCGTGTAGCGGAACGCTACATATAATGGGGCAGATGCTTTAAATGCAGTGAGGTCTGCAACGTGGGTAACCCAATCCGTTGAGTCGTCATTGCTGAAGGTTGGGCTTAGCTCGGCTGTGCGGTCTGCGAATATTGCCCCGCCTACAGTGTCAAATGTAGTGTCAGAAGAAGATACGATAAAGGCCAGTCTGCCTGCGAGATTGATATTGGAGGTCTTTGTGTCAAAGTGGAGGTAGATGCTTCCCGTGTACCCCGAAAGGTTCAACGCCGGAGAAACAAGGTAAGATGTATCGAAATGATAGGCCGCAGGAGTGCCCCAAACACTGGTGCAGGCTATGCCAGGGGTACCAGACCGGCCTCCTGCGGGGGCGCAGGTCCATTGGCCGTCCGGCACCGTAGCCGCAACAGGGTTGTAGTAGGTCCAGTCAACCGGGAAACCTGAACCCGAGGAACATGACGCGTTAAAATCCTCCGACAAAAAAGTGGCCTGTGCATTAGCTGCGAGGGCATAGATAGTAAGTATAAGGAAGGATATAGTTTTTTTCATGGCACACCTGTTGTCTGAAATGGTAAACAAAATAACTAAACAATTACCTCACAAAAACTCCGAAGCAGCATTAATTTTCTTAAAATCAAATAAATTAAAACAGCATATATTTATCCGGATGCCTTGCGTCTGTAGTGTTAGACGAAGATTTTAGGGTAAATGTTAGTAATTTAGGAAAATATTTTGCCGGTTCCTAACATTTTGGTGTCCAGCCTCGTCAGTATAACTACAACTGAAAGTTTATTTGGCTGGAATACGATATAAATTTATATAATACGTTGTCGGAAGTATTAAATATTAGCAGCAGAATCTCTGTTTCGGAAAAGAGCTTACCTATACAAAGTGAGCTCAGTATCCTGATACGGGATTGTATTGCCAAGTCTCCAAGCGCCCAGAAGCGGTTGTACGACATATATGCTCCGGCTGCTTATGGGGTCATTAAAAGATATTTATACAACGATGAGTTTGCGGCACAGGAAGTGCTGAATGATTCGTTTTATAAAATACTCACCAAGCTGGACCAATATACTTTCCAGGGCGTATTTGAGGGATGGATCAGGCGGATAGTGGTGAACACAGTAACAGACCACCTGCGCAAAAACATAAAAGAGAGCAAGACGAACAAAGAAGTGCAGGAAGATGACGCTTTTATAAACAGCGATTCGGTGGAAAAGATCTCGCACAAAGAGCTGCTGAACATAATACAGACAATACCGGATGCACAGAGGGTGGTATTTAACCTTTATGTTTTTGAGAATTATTCGCACAAAGAAATTGCGACACTATTAAACCTGACGGAGAGTAACAGCAGATGGTATCTGAACGATGCCAGGAGAAGATTGAAGGAGAAAATAAATTTTATTCTGTAGTAATTGTGAAAAAGATGGAAAAGAACATGAACAACATTGATAACCTTTTCAAAGAAGAGCTGGGTGGCTACACCGAGGCTCCGCCTCCCATGGTGTGGGACGCACTTGAGAAAAGGCTGCAGGACGATAATAAGCGGCGGGTATATCCGTATCGCTGGTTGTGGTACGTGAGCATCGTATCATTTATCGTATTGCTGGGCTCGTCCATAGCATGGATGATGGCGAACAATGCCGGTAATAAGGGCTTGTTTGCCAGTGCCGTAAATACAGAAAAAGAACTGCCCAAAACTACTGCTGTAGCCGCAGTGAACGGGCCTGGCTCAAAGACAGGGGAGAATAGCAATGCGGAGATCATAACACACTCTAAAAAAGGACATCATACAGCAAACAACACAGCTAACCAAACAATAAAAAGCAGTAGTCGGCAGCAAGAACCAGCAGTTGCCAGGAAAGCCCGCGCAGAAAAACACCACGGAAAACATAACGCAGCCACTGTTAGCAAAAAAGAAACAAAGGAAGACCTGTATGCAGATACCGATGATGACCAGTACACCATAGGCGGAACAAGTAATACCCACAGAAATTATGAAACACCGGACCACGATGGCCCTGCCGCGACCTATGCAACACAGACCAGGAGCCAGCATAACATACTGGTAGCAGAAACGGACCCAGGACAAACTGTGCAGGAGAATAACTATGGCAGCCATACCGCTGTTGCTGCAAGCAGGGCGAAGGAGCTAGCCGATGCGCATTATGATATAGCGCTTAGCGACGATAACAGTGCTGCAGATGACAACTACAAGGCGCACACAAGTCACCGGGCACCGGCACAAAAGCATAAGTTTAGCAATACCGGGGTTGCAAATAATAACAACCCTCATGCCGTAACTCCGAAAGATGCAATTGCTTCGTTGAAGAAAAAGCCGGATCACAAGGGTGCCGGCAAGCCAGCAGTAACAAATAGTATAGCGGTACCGCCTGCCATTGCAGCAACGCACCGGCCAGCAAGGAAACGCATCAATGCAACTGGCAATGAACCGAAAGAAGCAGCCGTAATTGTTCCTAAGCAGCAACCCAATAACAAACCAACAGAACAGGTTACTGCAAGTCTGCAACCTGTGATAAAGAAGGCTGCAGGAATAGCTGCAACAACTCATAAAACGCAGACAGATGCTGTACCAGAGAAGAAAACGCAATCGAATAATGTGATAGCAAGTGGCAAAGCCGTTGCCAAAAAGACAACTCCTGCACCGGTTGTGGTGAGCGCACCTGCAGCGTCGGCGATGATAGCTGCTACGACAAAGACGGAAACACATAAGGCTGCTCACACTGCGAAAAGCAGTAAGGCACAAAAAGAAGCCGCAGTGAGCGTAACCCCTGTTGTCGCTGCAACAACACCTGCAACTCTGAAAACGGCAGCTGCTGAAAATGCAAAAACGGACAATCCCGCTGTGAAGCCAGTTACAAACCAATATGGTGCAGGTACTAAGAGCGTTGTAAAAACGGCCAGGAAGCCAGTGGTAAAATCGGAAGCCCCGGTAGCTGCAGTGAAACAAAATAACGCAACAAAAGACCAAAAGGTTGCTAAGAGCAATATAGCAACAACAGCTGGTATCCAACCAATAACTGGCAGCAACAATGCAGGGCAGAAGAAGGAAACTATAGTTAAAAAACAAAAGCCGGCAGAAAAAATTGCTGGCAACACAATTGTAAAAAAGACTCAGGGAAATGGTGCACAACCTGATCGCAAGGTAATGCCAGGTAAAGCGGCAAACGGACAGGATAAGACAGAAACCGTGAACGATAAACCGCTGGCGAAAAACGACCGCAAGGCTGCTAAAAAAGAGGCTCCCGGCAAAGTAGCCAAACAGGATAAAGCTGAGGCTGTGACCGACAAGCCAGTGGCAAGGAATGAGGTTAAGCCATCGAAAAAGGAGACCGCAAGAAAAGCGAGCTCTAACAAGAGTACACCACCTCCTGCGGCAACACCTGCTAACATCTATTCCAGCAGCTTCTCAAACCGTACCCTGGAACAGGAAACGGTAATGGTGGACAATCTAAAGGTGAACAATTTTGCAGCGCAGCAACCACTGGCAGACGCTTCCAATTCTTCTGACGCTTATTATGATCTGGTGCCGGGCACATTCAAAAATGATGATGGCGCAGGTAAAACAGAATATGCGGCACAAGGGTCTGCAAATAACACAACGAACGACAGCGTTGCAAAGCATAGCCTGTTCGCAAGGAAGTTTGAATATGGTGTAAAGGGGGGCATGGAGAGTGGTTTTAATGCAAGAGGCGGTAATAAGCTGGTGGTTGCTCCGTACCTGCAATATGATCTCAGCAATAAATTATCGCTGCTTACGCAGCCATCAATAAAGGTGTCTCATGTGAACAGCGAAAGCGTTGGTGGAACACAAACCTATAGTGACAACTCCAAAGGGAAATTTACCGCCACCGACAGTGGGGCGGTATATATAATAGCCTATACAGGTAGCTCATCTGTTTCGATTGAGGAGACACTGAGGAAGTATAATTACACCTATGATTCGATTGTAAAATCATACAGCGCAGGCGGCGCCTATGTGGAAGTTGAATTACCGCTGCTGTTGCAGTACAAGATAGGCAAGCGCTTATCGGTATATGCTGGTGCGAACTCGGTTTTTAGCAAGTACACCAGTATTAAAGAAAATACGAACGATTATACGGGCACTTTCCGTACGGTCACATTTCTGCCGGCAAATAGCCCTGTCAGGCTTCCAGATCCGGCCAGCCTGGCCCTCCCCGGCAAGCCTATATCACAGTATGCCGGCCCGTTGTACCCTGCCCAAAAAGGCGATCTGTTCAGGATGGGCTATATGCTGGGCTTCAGCTACGAATACAAGAAGCGGTGGCTGTTTGACGCCCTTGTGCAGCAGGCAATGGTGAAACCAAATTATGAAGCAGGAGTGAATACAAATGCACCGCTTTCTATGCCATACTTCCGCCTGACGCTGGGATACAAACTAACGAAGTAAACCAACTCATTTTCTTATACCTTTTTAGGCAACCTAATGTCTATCTGAAATTGAACAAAGAGCCTCTTAGCGGAGGCTTTTTTGTTGTGTAAACAACAATCTGTATCTTTATAGTATAGGAACAATGCACTCAAAATGAGCTTATGGTAACGGTACACCCACAATATATTACAGACAGCGTCGGCGAAAAGCTGGTGATACTTCCGGCTGGTGAGTTCAATAGTATTATGGATGAATTGGATGAACTGGAAGATATCCGTTTGTATGACGAAGCAAAGAAGAACGATACAGGAGAAAGGATACCAATGGATGAGGCTTTTAAAATGATAGAAGCAAACCGTGGAAACAAGAAATAAATGGCCTATTCCTTAAGTTTCACAAAGCAGGCAGTAAAAGAATGAGAAAAACTCCATGAGCCTGCTTACTCCAAAATTAAAAAAGGCTATTATCGCCTTAACTTCAAATCCACGGCCACATGGCTATATACAGCTAAAGGGCAGAGATAGCTACCGGATAAAGGTGGGAGATTACAGGATCATTTATGATATTTTTGACAGCCGGTTAACAGTGGATATTATCAAAATCGGAGATCGGAAAGATGTTTACTAATTCTGTGCATCCCGCCAGTCATCGATCTTTAACTGCGCAAAAAAGGTTTCTTCTTCAATTTCTCTCACACAGCCGGGCTGCAGGTCGCCAAGCTCCAGGTCTTCTATGGAAAGGCGAATGAGACGTATGCAGCGGTGCCTGAGCGCTTCGGTCATTTTACGTACCTGGTGAAACTTGCCTTCTGTAAGTGTGATCGTAAGCCAGGTATGCGGCCCGTATTCTTTTTTCTCCTTCGGGAGGAAAAATAAGTTTTCAGGCCGTGGTACAATATCTGCTTCGCAGGGAGTGGTGGTCCAAAACTCCCCGCCTCTAATACGGATGCTTATACCTGTTCTCAGCAGATGGATGCTTTCCTCGCTTACCTCTGCGCGAACCTTAACCAGGTAAGTGCGCCGGTGCGGTGTCTTGCCTTGAAACAGCAATTTCGTGACGCGCTTGTTAGTGGTGAGTATCAGCAGCCCTTCGGATAGATTATCTAACCGTCCAATAGCGTGTATGCCTTCAGGAAACTCAAAATCAATATCGCCCAGCAGGCCCACATTGTGCGAGCTTATGAACTGGGATACCATATTGTATGGTTTATTGATGATGAAGTATCGGTGGCCTGTTTCGCTCATGAGAGTTGGCAAAGATACGGAAGCGAAATTTGTATCCTTGCTTTAGTCCTTATTCGGCCAGGGCAAACGCATTAAAATAGCCATGCCAATCCACAATGATGTTGAAAAATAGACAGATGGTGGTTTGAGAGGTAAGTTTTGCACAAAATTTTTCTGACAATC
>CAIRTW010000082.1 GCA_903881585.1 uncultured Bacteroidota bacterium
CAAAGCCTTACCGAAGCCAAAAAACTTATTGCCGAAGGCAAAACAGATAAGGATGCAGGCGGACTGCATTTATACCGTGCATACCGCGGACTGCCTAAGAACAGCGCCCTGATAAAATACCTGAGCGAGGATGGCAACAAACAGCTGCTGCAGAAATCAGAGAACTATTATATAGGTGAGCAGAACCGCAATATGCCAAAGGTGGATGTGGAGCTTTACTTTTCTATTGATGAAAAGAGCAACAGTGTTGACCTTACTAACAAGGGCATTGCGCTGATAACAGGTGCCGGCGAAGACACAAGCTTCTTTATCCTTCCGGACATTGGCAGCGAGCTCGCAGAAATAGAAAAGACACAGGCGAGCCCCGAAGAGAAAACACAGCGCAAAGACGCTATGCTGCAGGACTACGCTATCAAGGCAGACCGTATCCACTCTGTGCAGCAATTGCTGAAGGCATATACGCTCTTTGACAAAGATGTGGAGTATGTGGTAATGGACGGCAAGGTGAAGATAGTGGATGAGCAAACCGGCCGTATTCTTGATGGCCGCCGCTACAGCGATGGGTTGCACCAGGCGATAGAAGCCAAGGAAAATGTGCAGGTGGAAGCGGCGACACAGACTTTTGCCACAGTAACATTGCAGAACTACTTCCGTATGTTCCACAAGCTGTGCGGCATGACCGGTACCGCGGAAACAGAAGCGGGTGAGTTCTGGCAGATATATAAGCTGGATGTGGTGACCATACCTACCAACCTGCCGGTAACGCGTAAAGACCAGCAGGACCTTGTATATAAGACCAAGAGAGAAAAATATAAAGCGGTAATTGATGAGATAGAGGCGCTGCGCGGCATAGGCCGCCCGGTCCTGGTGGGTACTACTTCGGTAGAGGTATCTGAGCTGCTGGCGCGTATGCTGCAGCAAAAGAAGATACCGCACAATGTACTTAATGCCAAACAGCATGCCCGTGAGGCGCAGATAGTGGCAGAGGCCGGCTTGCCAGGCAATGTGACCATCGCTACCAACATGGCTGGCCGTGGTACAGATATTAAGCTCGGGCCGGGAGTAAAAGAGTCGGGCGGTCTTGCTATTATAGGTACCGAGCGCCATGAGAGCCGCCGTGTGGACCGCCAGCTGCGTGGCCGTGCGGGCCGCCAGGGCGATCCCGGTTCTTCAAAGTTCTTTGTATCGCTGGAAGATGACCTGATGCGTTTGTTTGGTTCTGAGCGTATCGCGTCGCTTATGGACAAGATGGGGCATAAAGATGGCGAGGTATTGCAGCATGGCATGATCTCCAAGTCGATAGAGCGTGCGCAGCGTAAGGTGGAGGAGAACAACTTTGGCATGCGTAAGAACCTGCTGGAGTATGATGACGTAATGAATGCCCAGCGCGATGTGATCTACAAGCGTCGCAGCCACGCATTGTTCGGCGATAGGCTTTCTATCGACCTCGATAATGCCATATATGCAGTATGCCAGGGCCTTGGTGAGCAGTATGTTGCAAACCGCGACTTTGAGGCCTTTAAGCTGGAGGCGATGAAGCACCTGGTAGTGGAGCTGGAAATGAATGCCGATGACCTGGTAAAGGCCGATGCAAATGCAGTAGGCGACCAGCTGTACCACCAGGTAAAGGAGTTTTACAACAGGAAGGTAAACGCGCTGCGCGAGCAGATGGTACCTACACTGAAACAAATACTTGCCGACAATGGCGACCGTATAGACAACATAGTAATACCCTTTACCGATGGTATAAGAGGTATGCAAGTGTATGTGGACCTGAAAGAGGCCGTGGCACAGGATGGCCAGCCGGTGATGCAGAGCCTGGAGAAGAACATCACCCTCGGCATGATAGACGATGCCTGGAAGAACCACCTGCGCGCGATGGATGACCTTCGCACTTCAGTGCGCATGGCGTCTTATGAGCAGAAAGACCCGTTGCTGATCTATAAATTTGAGGCTTTCAACCTGTTCAAGCAGATGATGCTCGAGACGAACAGGGATATCATCTCCTTCCTGTTGCGTGCTGGTATTCCGATACAGGAAAACCCGCCACAGGCTGCCCGCAGGCCAGAGCCGCCAACTGACATGAGCAAGATGCGCGTGAACAAGGCGGAGATAGATGCCCGTGGCCAGGCTTATGCGGCAAACGAAGAAGATTATTATACGGAGACGCCAGACCAGGCGCCACCCGTAAAACGGACACCCGTTCAGGCCGGCCCCAAGATAGGCCGCAACGACCCCTGCCCATGCGGCAGCGGTAAGAAATACAAGGCTTGCCATGGTAAGGATCTGGCGTGATAGCTTTTTGGAATTAGTTTTCTGGAATTTGGATTGTTATACAAAGCGCCCCTGTAAAGGGGCGTTTTGACTTTTGATGTTGGCACGCTCCTTGTACTATACTTTCCTGAGTATAAGAAAAGAGAGGCGTATTATGGTTACGATGTTGCTAATTTTCGCGTTTATAATGTCTCTGATCATCAATTTCGGGAGGCGAATAGTTCATGATGAAAACGAGGAGCAGATGCCAAAGGCCCAGAAGATACATGGGCAACGGGTAAAGCATAATGCATAGGTGATCGTTTCACCGTCCGATATTGAAACATATAGCATAGTGGGAAGGAAAGGGATTTTCTGCACTCTATATAATAATTTCGAATAAAGAACGTTATTGTAAAAAATGAAAGTCTTGAAAGCCCTCCAAATTACATCCCTGGCAATGATTCTGGCACTGTCTTTCTTGGGCTGTGCCAAAACTGAGAATGCTAAACCCGTAATTAAAACTGTCACTGTTGATTCTGTTAAGATTCCTGATACACCAGCATTGACTAAAACATATCCATATACTGATACTTTCGCAGGTGCTTTGTCCATTTCTTTCTATTCACAAAGTAGTTTGGATACAGCATATAGATTTTACGTTCGTCATGCCAATGAAAATACAATCGAATTTATTGGTTCAAAATCCATTCAATTGCAAAGTGGAGAGGCCAGGGTAACTATTGACGATACTATGGTTGTAAGTAGCGCTGGCCTATACCATGCCTCCATATACTTAGGCAATGTGGGTATTGTAAAAAATTTTTATGCACAAGACGCTTTTCTTTTTCTTTTAAGTAATGGCAAATTATTTGTCGATTGGGACTTTTTTCTGCCAGAGATAGGGCAATGTGATGAGGGTGAGAATATCGGGAATTTCTCGGGTACCCCGCAATAGCCTCCCTGACTCTTACTGATCTCAATCTAATACCAATTCATATGCAAAATGCTAATCCAGCTTCAGCACCGCCAGGAATGCCTCCTGGGGCACATCCACGCTGCCTATCTGCCTCATGCGCTTCTTACCTTCTTTCTGTTTTTCCAGCAGCTTGCGTTTACGGCTTATGTCACCTCCATAGCATTTTGCGGTCACATCTTTGCGCATGGCAGAGATGGTTTCGCGGGCTATGATCTTAGCGCCTATAGCGGCTTGTATGGCTATTACGAACTGCTGCTTGGGCAGCAGGTCCTTAAGCTTGGAGCACAGCTTGCGGCCAAAGTCGGTGGCGCGGCTGCGGTGTATGAGGGCGCTGAGGGCATCCACATTGTCGCCATTCAGCAGTATATCCATCTTGGCTATATCGCTTTCGCGGTAGTCCAGCGGGTTGTAATCGAAAGAGGCGTAACCGCGGGTACATGACTTCAGCTTGTCGTAGAAGTCGAACACGATCTCGGTGAGCGGCATTTCAAATATCAGCTCCACACGCGTGGGGGTGAGGTAGTGCTGGTTGATGAGCAGGCCGCGCTTGCCCAGGCACAGGCTCATGATATTGCCGATATAGTCGGGCAGGGTTATGATCTGTGCACGGATGAACGGCTCCTCTATGCGGTCTATGCTGCTTGGGTCGGGCATTTCGCTTGGGTTGTTCACTATGATCATTTTGTTCTTATCGCGCGTCTTGTATGCCCGGAAGCTTACGTTCGGCACGGTAGTGATCACTGTCTGGTTAAACTCACGCTCCAGCCGCTCCTGTATGATCTCCATGTGCAGCATACCCAGGAAGCCGCAACGGAACCCAAATCCCAGTGCCTGCGATGTCTCCGGCTCAAAGGTGAGCGAGGCATCGTTGAGCTGCAGCTTCTCCATGCAGTCGCGTAGGTCTTCAAAATCGTCCGTTTCCACCGGGAAGATGCCCGCGAAGACCATCGGCTTTACGTCCTGGAAACCACGAACTACATCGGTAGTCGGGTTGGCGATAGTAGTAATGGTATCGCCCACTTTCACATCCTTGGCGTTCTTGATGCCGGTGATGATATAGCCCACATTGCCTACGCTTACCTCTTGCTTAGGGGTAAGCGTGAGCTTCATAATGCCCACCTCATCAGCAGTATATTCTGCATCGGTATGTATGAATTTGATCTTGTCGTTCTTTCTTAGCGTGCCGTTGAACACCCGGAAGTAGGCGATAATACCCCTGAAGGAGTTGAACACACTATCAAAGATAACGGCCTGCAATGGCGCGGTAGGATCGCCCTTTGGGGCAGGTATGCGGTCTATGATGGCAGCTAGTATCTCTTCTATGCCTATACCGCTTTTGCCGCTGGCCAGTATTATGTCTTCGGGCTTGCAACCAATGAGATCCACGATCTGGTCGGTAACTTCCGGTATCATGGCGCCATCCATGTCTATCTTATTGATGACCGGTATTATCTCCAGGTCATTTTCCAGCGCCAGGTACAGGTTGCTGATGGTCTGCGCCTGTATGCCCTGACTTGCGTCCACAAGCAGCAGCGCGCCCTCGCAGGCAGCCAGTGCGCGGCTTACTTCATAGCTGAAGTCAACGTGGCCCGGGGTATCTATCAGGTTAAGCGTGTATTGGGTTCCTTTCCACTCATAGTTTATCTGTATGGCATGGCTCTTTATGGTAATGCCTTTCTCCCGCTCCAGGTCCATATCGTCCAGCACCTGTGCCTGCATATCGCGGCTGGAAATGGTTTTAGTGAACTCAAGAAGACGGTCGGCCAGGGTACTTTTCCCATGATCGATGTGGGCTATGATACAGAAATTACGAATGTTTTGCATATATTTTATTATGCCCTCGGTAAAGGCGTGCAAAGGTACGGATTTAATAGGGGAATTGAACAATGTGTAATGTGAAAATTAGGCGTGCTGCATTTATTCCTGCAGCCTTTTCGCGGCCCCGCTTCATACTGGTAAAATAAAA
Organism: uncultured Bacteroidota bacterium; assembly: GCA_903881585.1. Lineage (GTDB taxonomy): Bacteria > Bacteroidota > Bacteroidia > Chitinophagales > Chitinophagaceae > Nemorincola. The sequence continues at coordinate 5,199 of CAIRTW010000082.1, forward strand.
CTTTGGGGACTTAGCTATTGTGCTACTATTAAGCATCGTTGCCACGCTCGCTTGTACGTTTGGTTCTTTGCTTGGCTTTTCCATCGCGCCATTGCGACGTAGGAAGCAACCTCACGAAACACGGGGAAACTCACGCAGGACACATCACACACTCCCCTCTTTTAACTCCTTCCCTTATTTCAAGGGTGCCTGAAAGGGACGGGCGAAGCTCTGCCGCAGGCGGAAGGGTCAAAGGGGTGGCCTTTCAGGCCGGGGTGATAAATAGAATACACCGCTATTTTTTGACGCCCTGTTATTGCCCCGTAGGCGGCAACAGATTGTAGCAATTGTCATTCTGAGCGGTAGGAGTTTTATTTATTCCTTGATAGCAGATCCAGCGAGCTGAATATTTATCATTGATATCTTTTCCAATATTTTCTGCATTCACTTCAATATTGGCCCATATAGTGAATAAATCCCCTTAAGGATTCTTGTTTATTCCATAGTCGCAGATCCAGCGAGCTGAATATTCGTCATTGATATCCATTCCAATATTTCTTGCATTTACTTCAATATTGGCCCATGTAACAAATATATCTTTAGACGGTTTTAAATCCATGCCTTGTTTACAAATCCAGCGCGCTGAATAATCGGTATCAACATTCTTTCCGAGATTCTTAACTCTTATTTCTGCATTCGCCCACTTTACAAACAAGTTAACAAAAGGTGCTATTTTCATTCCCATGTAAAAAATCCAGCGAGGAGTATATTCTAATCTAATATCTCCAATATCGCTTTGATTTAATTCAAACTCTGCCCATCTTGTATATAGCATTGGGTCCCTGGAGTTTATTTTAAAAGCCTTTTCATATAACCAACGAGCAGAATATTCTTCGAAATTATACGAACCGATATTTTTGGCATTAATTTCCTCATCTATGTATTCATAATAAGTGTTCCAGAAAAAACCATAGCTGATAGCATCTTTGACGAGTTGAATTGCTAGTTCTCTATCTTTTTCGAAAAAATATTGTGGAATTATCCCAAGAACATCTTTGGCACTAATATTTTTTGAAAACGAAGCCTCTCTAATAATATCATAATAGAACGCATATTTATCAAGTATTGGCGTTGCATCATAAAAGAGATAATCGAAATAAATTTTTGCAATATTAGAGTTTCTAGTGTTGATCACGTTAGTTAATGAGCCTTGAAAAAAGGCTTCTTCTGCTAGTTGTTTTTTAATTACGAGATATTGATTTGCATTGGTAATGTTTAATAGTTTTTTGAGAATTGTTTCCTGACAATAAATTATACCATGTTTACCTTTTCCTAAAATTTCAAAACAAACAATATATCCGATTGCGTTAATTGTCAATTCGCCACCTTCCCAAAGTAGTATTTTGTTTAATACATCTATTATAATTTCGTCAAAAGATTTCCCTTGTGTGGCATATATTGGACTTATGATTTGTAAAATATAAGTGATACAGCTAAGGATGCCGTACATTTTGTTCGGGCGACAAGTATTTTGAAAGGGATAAGTATAAGCCCTTAATCGGTAAAAACTGATATTTGATAAATAGTGTTCAGCTTTTTCCTCGTCCTCAAAGGAAAGCCCTCTTTTCTTCAGCAAAACTATTTGTTGACCAATATCAATGGGCGGTTTGCTGTAATTCATCAGGCGCAAGTATTAAAATCGAAAACTCGCCAGGGTGCGCTGTTCAACGGGAAGCGTGGCGAGTCTTATTGCTGCAAAGATAGAATTATAATTTTGTTTTGCAAATCTGGAACTTGGCGGTAGATTAATCCCAAAACTCTATTTGCCCCGCAAATCATCTACCAGTCACCATTACTATAGTAGTTGCGCTGCCTGGGCCGCGGGATATTAAAGAATTTCACCTGTATATGATCATTTTTGTGAAAAATGTGTTTTGAGTTTATCGCCTGGTACATATAGGTTACATCACCCTCTTCGCAGCTGTTATAGTGCTCTTCGTCTATCTCGTGATGGGTGTCGGGGTCATCGGTAGCAAAAACTAAAAAATACTGGCCGGTGACAGGGAAGTATTGTTTCTGCGAAATGGTGTAGGGAATGGCCTGTTTAAGGCCGGCAACCGCATCCTGCTTGTAGGTAAGAATATCGCCGTAATAGAGCACCGTACAAACCAGCACTGCAAGCAATATGCCGAGGATTATCTTCAATATCCAGAAAGCAGGCTGAAACTGGGTCATAAACCAGTTGCCATCAGTAAGTATATCATGCACAAAGCTGATAAGTGGCACAATCAGCAATGTAAGCAAAACCGTCTGGATCATGCACCTTACAAAGCCCATAGAAAACAAATCCTTTCGGCGCAGGTCGTAGATGTTCATCAGCCATTCTTTTTCTTGCGGGGTCATTGGGATGGGAGCGGGTAGTGGTGGCATGGCCATGAGGAATTAGCATTGAAAGATACGATCGTAAGTCTTATTTGCAAATATATACATGGTTTTTTCCGAGGGCTGCGTTAGGAGGCTGCGGGTTGATACTATTCCAAAGGCTAATTTTGGTATGTTGCGAAATCCTTTGGCGCCTTTAAAACTTAGCAGGGGCACGCTTTACCTTTGCGGCTATGCGCCTTTGCGAGAAACCTTTTTTTGATACAATTAGGTGTCCAACCAGTATGAAATATCTGCTCACATGGCATTATTTGAAAACAATTGCATAATATTGTGGTTCAAAGTGTGCATTTTTTTATTCCTTTACGGATATAGGAGAATCACTAAAACCCGCTACCAGATGGTGTTTTAAAACTTTTAGCGGGTAATTCGCAGTAAGGCATAAAAAAAAATTGACCTAATAATTTGCAAGGCACCAAAATTTTTATGTATTTTGGATGCAATTTTGAAAAAGAGCTCAAACATGAAAAGAACAATCATCCTGGTTACAACAGTATTGGCAGCAATTTTATTCACTACCAAAACCTTCGCGCAAGACGACCTGGTAAGGGTTTTTCGCTGGTATGTCCCACAAGATGGTCAGTTTGTGACTGTTGCAGATGGTGAGTACCAGGACGGACAATTGATAAACTGGGGCTGGAGCGATAAGACGCTTTTATTCTGGGCTTACCGCACACCGGGCCCCGGCCGTGTAGCCGTGAATGGCTGGATGAACCCGGTAACAAGGGCGCACATAGCCGTTTGCGAAGACGAGTACACTGATGACCAGCTGCTGAAAGCAGGCTATACGCAGAAGCACCTGCAGTTTTACGCGCTTACACGCCGTGGCGCCAACACAGTTTGCGTTTATCGCTGGCTTATCGGCAAGCGCACTGCGTGGATCACCATACCAGATGATATTGATACAGACATCTACCTGAAGAAAGGTTACCGCAGGAAGACCTACCAGTATTATGGTGTATATCGCAATGTGGATGCACCGATCTACGATCAACTTTAATTAGTAAAGCACAAAAATAAAAGAAGAGCCGGTTCATGTGAACCGGCTCTTTTAATCTGTATCGTCCTGGAAAAAGGTGCGGACTTACGACTCCCGACTAGAGTACCTGCACGATCAGAAATTTGAGGTATTGGGTGGAGGGTATGTTCCAGAGAATGGGATGGTCTGATGCCTGGGTGCGCCACTCTACCTGGCGGAGTGTGCGCTTGGCGTCTTTTGCTGCTGCTGCGATGGTTTGCAGGAACAGATCGGGCGGCACGAGGTTGGTGCAGGAGGCGGTGACGAGAAAGCCACCGGGCTTGGTGAGCTTCATACCGCGCAGGTTGACCTCTTTATAGCCGGTAACTGCCTTGTCTATATGCTCCCTGCTTTTGGTGAATGCCGGAGGATCGAGGATGACCGTATCGTAACGGCGGCCATCTTTTACCCATTGTTTCAGTACATCAAATGCGTTTACGGCCTCAAACTTGCAGATTTCGTCATAGCCATTGAGCGTGGCATTGCGGCGTGCGGTAGCCACTGCATTCTCTGAAATGTCAAGGCCAAGAACGCTTTTGGCGCCATACTGTGCAGCATGGAGAGAGAAAGTGCCGGTATAACAAAACACTTCGAGCACATCAGCGCCCTTTACTATGTGCTGAATGGCGCGGCGGTTGTCTTGCTGGTCGAGGAAGTAGCCTGTTTTCTGGCCGTTCTCTATATCCACATGAAATTTGAGGCCGTTCTCGTTCAGAATGATATTGGTATCAAAGGGCTCAGACAGAAAACCTTTTATCTGCTGCATGCCTTCCAGTGTGCGCACGGGCACATCATTGCGCTCGTATATGCCCTTGGGGGAGAATATCTTTTGTATAGCGGCAACTATAGCGCCTTTCCATTTTTCTATGCCCAGCGCCAGTGTTTGTATTACAAAGTAGTCGTTGAATTTATCAATGATCAGGGCAGGCAGCTGATCGGCCTCGCCAAAGATGAGGCGGCAGTTCTCTACATAGCCTATCTGCTTGCGGTATTCCCATGCTTCATTGATGCGGTTAAAAAAGAACTGGTCATCTATCGCTTCGTTTTTATCCCTGGTGAGCAGGCGTATGCGTATCTGCGAAGAAGGGTTGTAGTAGCCTTTGCCAACGAATGAGCCATTGGAAGAGTAAACCTCTACAATATCCCCAGGCTCCGCAGTACCCTGGCTTTCGCCCAGTTCATTGCCAAATATCCAGGGATGGCCGAGCGCCACACGATCGGCAATATTTTTTCTTAAAAAACATTTCATGGGGCAAAGGTAATGTACAACATACAGTTTGCAATTTATTGCTGCAAGCAGCGTTACTGTATACATAACTGGTTACAAATTGCAGTGGCGCTTTTAATTACGTAAAGCGATGTGCTAGAAACATCGAAAAGTATTATCTATTTTTATAGTACACCTAAAACCATTTTATGAGAAATATAGTACCGGGCATTTTTTTGATGTGCACATTGAGTGCCTTTTTTGTCTCATGCTCAAATAGTGGAGCGGGTAATAAACCTACAGCTGATAGCATGAAAACCCGGCCTAAAATGAGCGCTAAGGAAAGACTGGCGAAGAATAATATTGTTGAAAGACACAATGACTGGCCGAGTATGTCGCTGCTGGGTAAAGTGAAACTGTTTACAGAAACAGATTACTTGATTTCACCGCAGCGGAAAAAGGAAATTAATTATAAGCGAAAGGATTCTTTTGATGTTAGTGGCCGTGTTATTAAAATGTATGGTTTCAATCGGGAAGGAACAATTGAATGGGTAGGAACTACATGCTACAACAAGGACGGGCACGATACCGCTGGATTTGATTTTGATGCACACGGAAAAATGCTGGATAGCGGGATTAACAGATTCGACAGCAGAGGTAATAACATTGAAAGCATTTCTATTAGTAAAGAGGGTAATTTGAGGCGGAAGCAAACGTACAAATTTGATGACAAGGATAATATGGTTGAGCTGGGTTTTTATAATAAAAATGGCAAAGTTACCAGCAGGTGGACATACGCTTACGATGACAATGGTTTTGTAAAGGCAGGCCAGGACTTTGATTCCTCCGATAAGCCAGGCACCAGGCAAAGCCGCAGGTATGATGATAAGGGCAACCGCCTCGAATCCATTAGCTACAAAATGGATGGCAGTATAGAGAGCAAATACCTGTCGAAATATGATGAGACCGGTAAGGAGACTGAGTTTGCAGAATACAATGGTAAGGACAGCCTTGTATCGAAAGAGACAATGAAGTATAATGATAAGGGCAAAAAAATTGAGGAGATAGTGTTAAAGCCGGATGGGAGCGTAGATGAAAAGAGAAGCAGCTACTATGATTATGAGTACGACAGTACGGGCAATGTGATCAAAAAGACTCAGTATGAAATGAAGGGAGGGAAGAAGGAGGCTGTAAGGGTTACAGAGTCGGAGTATGTGTATTATTGAACAAGGTAAAGGCAGTCCGATAAGCATAATGCAATCTCCCAAATGCTATGCCCCCAAGTGCTAAATTCGGCATCTTCCTTCGGCAGGTCTCATGACGACAATATCCCGGTTAAGCTTTCTTAACAAGATATGTCTGGTCCCTGCCAGAGGTCAGGGATTACCGCATTGTGCGGCATTTATTTCTTGTCGTGGGGACTATCTGCTTTGGCTGCCGGTTTCTCCCCCACCTTGGCTTTGGCTTTCCATTCCAGTGCTTTGGTGTGGTTGCGGGTTACACCCTGGCCGTTTTCGTAGAAGTCGCCTATTGTGCGCATGGCTACTTTGTCGCCTTTTTCGGCGGCCTTCATGATCCAATCAAAACCTTTTTTATCGTCCTGCAATACACCGAGGCCGTTTGCGTAGAGATAACCTATGTTGTAGAAACCTGTGGGGTTGCCCTTGTCTGCCGATTTAGTAGCCCAGGTCATGGCCTTGGTGTAGTCGCGCTTGGTAGCATTTTCTTTGTTGGTGTATATAAAGCCTATGGCTGCCATTAGTCTGTCATCATTTGTTTTGTCGGCAGTTTGTTCCAGCCATTTCAGTAATGTCTCCATATCCGCAGGGGGGAGGTTGCCGGAGTCGTACATGTCGAACAGTTCGTCGATCGCGTCATTCTCTTTTGCATGACCCTTTATGAGGAGGTCAGCGTCTGTCATCAGCAGGTTCATAGCTTTTACATAGTCGTGGTCCACGCCCACAGCCTCTTCGTAAAAAGCAGCCATAAAAAAGCAGGCATCACCATCGCCCTGGTCGGCATATTTTTTCATCCACTGGGCTATGGTCTTAAAGTCGGCATCCTTGCATTTACCTTCCATGGCTATTTCACCTACAGATGGCAGGGAGCCGGTATCGCCCATGTCTCGTGCCTTCATGTACCATTCCATTGCTTTTTTGCAGTCATTGCCGAGATCTGCTGAGCGGTAGAAAAATGCGAGATCATTGGCCGCCATCACATCGCCGTTTTCCGCGGCTTTTTGCAGCCATTTGCTGGCGGCTGCGGGGTCTTTTGCAACGCCTGTGCCTTTTGCGTAGCAAAGCGCCAGCGAGCTCATAGCTTCGGTGATCCCTTTATCGGCAGCGCCCTGGAAATTTTTTACTGCTTCCACCATATCTTTTGGAACGCCATCGCCCTCTTCATAGATCATGCCTATTTCGTTCATGGCCACGCCGTCTCCTTTTTTGGCTGCCTTACGAAAAAATGCGAGCGCTTTCACTGGGTCTTTTTTGCCGCCCTTGCCCGCCATATTCATAATGCCCAGCTGCACCATAGATGCGGTGTGACCCTTATCGGCAGCTTTTTGCAGCCATGTCTTTGCCTTTATAAAATCCTGTGGCATACCTTGGCCATAGCAGTAGTAAAGGCCCATGTGAAACATAGCAGCCGTATCTCCCTTAGCGGCGCGGGCCTTGTCGCGGGCCACTTGTGTGGCATCGGGGGGAGGGGCCTGGTTTGTTTGCTGCGCTATGCAAAAGGAGGTACAAAACAATAGTGCAAAAATGATAACGTACTTCATAAATAATCTTAGTTCTGTTGATTGATGTCGCGGATAAAGGTATCCATAATATTTTTTATTGCCTGTATGGTTTCGTTGTCGGTCACTTCACAGTTTGTGTTCATTTTTGAACGGATGAAAGAGATCAGCAGCGTTGTTTCTTCGAGCACACGGGCAGAGAGCGCGGTGAGCGTGAGCTTTAAAGATGCATGGGCTTTGTCGCCCCCGGTAGCTGCAGTTATCAGCGCCACGGGCTTATTCACAAACTCGCCGGTGGACACGGTCCAGTCGAGCGCGTTCTTTAATGAACCGGGTACTCCGAATGCATATTCGGGCGTGCAGATAAACACGCCATCGGCGGCGCCAAGCAATTTGCGAAATGCAATAACCTCGGGCGCGGGATCATCGCTGTCATCAAAATGTGGTAATGACCCAAGGCCTTCGTAAATGATAAAGTCAACCTCACCGGCTACCAGTGTGGCCGCGGTGGCGATCACCGCATTGTTAGATGAGTTGGCACGCAGGCTGCCAGAGATGGCCAGTATGCTGATCTTGTTTCGGGTTTGCTGATTATTTGACACGGTGTGGAGCTTGGGCAATATTACGTTCATCGGCAGTATATAACAAAAAACCGGGAATTTTTATAGCCCTCTTTTTTTATGCACATCCAACGTCTATTTATTCACATTTTATAATCGTGCGATTAAAAAAATACTACGTTTGTGCGAATTATAAATAAAATTGTCTATGCAGTATTTGTCTGAAGCATTTAAGCAATCAGGTTTCTTTGGTAAGGAATTTGACAAAATATTTGCCGACAAGCCCTTTGATAAGCCCAACATACTGGCGTACATCAATGTATGCACAACAGCGGTATTGGCTGAAGCGCAGCGCAAACACCCGCATAACGCACTTAAATTCATCAACCCTATATTTATTGTAAACAGGGAAATTTATCCCGTGCCGGGATTGACCGGAGACGAACGCGTGATGAAACTGGCATATGAATCCTTCGGCTTGATCGATTCGCAAAATATAGTACCGCTATCGCTGAAGGTGCTCGACAACAGGATGTTTGGGCTAGTGCTTTACTTCAACAATAATTACAAGGGCCATGAATACATGACCTTCCGAACTTTTGACCTGGGCAATACCACCAGTAGCAATGATGATAAGATAACGGATACGGTATTAGTAGATGCTCTATCGCTACTGGAAATTGATATCAACAAGGTGAGCGGCGACTTTCATAAGATAGCTACAGAGCTGGAACTGGAGACCACAAAGGAAAAAATGAAGCTGTATAAGACATTTATGCTCTACAAGAACATGGCGCGACTGTCTGATTCAGGCATGTTCTTTTCGTTTGTGAATAATTATAACCAGGCGATGTCATTTTTCAATTGCCTGTTTACGCTTGTTTCCGAGAAGCCATTTTCGGAAGAGCAGCTGCTGGATTTTGCGCTCATTATAGATCATATGTCGGCCCCGATAGCAGGCTATTACAGCGATCCTAAGGGTGTGAGTGTGGAGACTATGGCTAAGCGTAATGCGATAAAATCTGTGCTGGAGCACAGTTTTAAGCAGGTGTAGGTTTTACCACACTGCGTTTCTGTGTTCCGGGAGATTTGTCAACTTTTAAAAAGTGGACAAATCTGGGTGCAGGGGATACAAAGAGCATGGCTAATTATTATTACTCCTTTACAATCTTAGTTACATACTGTTGTGTGCCTGTTTTTACAGTCACAAAATACATTCCTGTCGCCAGTGCTTTAATGTTGAAAGAAACTGAGAAACCCTGATTGCCTTTGATACTTTTTTGTATCAAAATCCTGCCCGTAATATCCGCTAAATTTATTGTTACCGATTCTTCATTGAGATCAGGTACTTTGATAGTTAGAGCATCTGTGGCAGGGTTGGGGAACACACTTACGGCAGGTTTATTTGTATTTATTTTAGGAACTGATGCTATTTGGCATCCAACCTGTAACGCTTTTTCCAAAACCTCGTCCCTGCCTTGCATAATGCCTGCTATAGTAAGTGTTACAACACTATCCGGAACAATGCCTATCCGCTGGGTGCTGTCGCTATTGGGATAATATACACCAAGGTTGCTAAAACCAGATTGTATGTCCTGGCTGAGCATAAAATAAGTAATATTGCCGTCTGCTCCCGAAGTCTGACTCCCAATTTTAATAACTTTGGGCATAGCACCAAGTATCATGCAGCTATATTCTGCCCTGCTTTGCGTTTCTTCGTTAAATAGGGCCTGCTGTTTAAGTCAGCCCACCCCGTTTATTTAAATTCAGTAAAAAAATAATTTCGGTAATCATTTCAGACAAGAGATAATAAGGTATTTGCCCGGCCAGTTTGACCAGGTTTAATACCATTA